>JAZRTH010000146.1:0-21020 GCA_045651945.1 Thermoguttaceae bacterium | reverse complement strand
CGTAACAGATCCGTCCGGGACGTCGTCCAGAGAATCGACAAACACCGCGCCCTGCTGCCGAAAATAGTCCACTACCCACTTGTTGTGAACGATCTCATGATATACGTAGACCGGCGCGCCGTATTTACTCAACGCGGCGCTCAACGCGCTCGTCGCCCGATACACGCCAGCGCAAAAACCTCGAGGATAAAGCAGTTTGATAATCATTTTGAAGTGCGATGCCGACAAGGTCGGTTCCTGAGTGGACGTGGGGAGCGCCAAAACAGACTTTTTCGGAGGCATAACTCTGTCCTTCTGCCCGCGCGGCTTCGCGCCTTGCCGTCGCTTTTAAAGAATTTACGCTGAGAACCAAGTAAAAGTATTTCGTGCCAATAACGTTCGAACAATAATTATCGTTTATTGTTCAGTACGTTATCGGCACGAATAATCATTTATCAACGTTCGCATCGGTTCTGGTAATGAAAGCGGCGCCAAGGCGCCGCACTCCAAAATTACTGGCGAACGCCGGACAGTTTGACGGTTCCGACCTCGTCGACGCCGTCGCCGTTGAAGTCGCCGGAAATCGGGATGTCGCCCGCTTCGCCGGATTCGACAACCGCGTCGGACTCGTCCATGACGCCGTTGGCGTTGGTATCCAAAATGAACTTGCCGTTGCGGTAAACGCCGAGGTTGGTAACGCCGTCGCCGGTCCAGTCGCCGGTAACGGGGATGTCGCCCGGCGCGCCGAATTCGTAGCCGCGGTCGGCGCCGGTCAGTCTGCCGTTGCCGTCAACGTCGAGATACCAGTTCCCATTGCTGAACACGCCGATGTTGTCGACGCCATCGCCGTTCCAGTCGCCGGTAACGGCGCGATCGCCCTGATTTCCAAAGTGGAAGACGTGGTCAATGGCTTTTTCGTAAATGGCGCCATTGCTGGTCAGCTTGGAGAATCCGGAAGCGGCAGTCTTGACCGCAACGCGAGGACGCATGTTCTTGTAGACGCCGCGAGTGAGGTTTTCGGCGTCCGGAAGACCCGGGTCATGTTCGACCAGGTCCCAGTCTCCGGACCAGATCTTTCCGTAGACGCCGATGTCGGCTTTTCCGTCGCCGTCCCAGTCGCCGACCACCGGCTGGTCGCCTTTTTCGCCCAGCTGAACCCAGAGGTCGTCAGCGTCCCAGTATCCGTTGCCGTTGATGTCGATAAACCATACGCCGTCGACGAAGACCGCCAGTTCGTCTTTGCCGTCGCCGTTGAAGTCGCCGGTAAGCGGAACGCCTTCCAGGACGCCGTATTCTCCGACGAAGGTAACGGTTGAGTCGCGCCAGTCCGCCATGCGCCACGCCAGTTCAGCGTCCGTTCTGCCGTTCCAGTTGATCGGGTCGAAAATCGGCGAGAACATGTTGACAAGCGCTTCCAGGCCATAGCCTTCTTTAATCAGACCGTTGGCAATCAGACCGCTGGCGCTCATTCCGCTGGCGGACGTCATGTCGGTTGTCAGTCCTTCGCCCTGGAGACCGTTGAGCAGGACGCCGTCGCCCAAACGTCGCGCCATGCCGGCGTTGAGGCTGCACAAATGCCAGGCGGAAACCGCCGAGCCGCCTCCGCCGCCGTACAGGGCGGAAATGCCGTGGCTCATGTAAGCGGGAATGTACGGAATCGACTGGAATCCGCCGCCGGACGAGCGAGAAACCTGCGGATAAGAAACCTTCGGAACCTTTTCTCCGCCGCCCGGGGGCGGAGTAGGCGTCGGGTCAACGACGTTGACTTCCGCGAAGTTGTTGAGCGCAGAGTTCTCGCCGGACTTGACGCTGATTCGAATAATCGCGTCGTTGTTTCTGTCCGTTCCGAACTGCTTGACGGTTACGTCGTACTGAGCGTCGGTCGGGTTAAACGCCCAGCCGCCGCCGGTTCCGGCTGTATCCAAACCGTCGATGTAAGATTTGGGCTGCGTTTCAATAACGCAGTAAGAACCCGGCATGAGGTGAGTGAACTCATAGTAGCCGTTTTGATCGGTAACCGTGGTCAGCGGCTTGCCTTCGGCGTCGGTAATGGCAACGGTGCCGTCGATGTTGTACAGACCCAGCGTAACGCCCGGAATCGGGACGCTGTCGGGCGTCTTGACGCCGGTGGTAATCTTGTACTGATCCGGAATCGAGCCGTCGGGATTGCGCTCAATGGCCTGGTTGTCTTCAAAGACGTATCCGCTGATCATGCCAGGCAGGATTTCCCAGAAGTTGTTGGACTCGGAAATGCCGCGCGAGGTAATCGTAATACCGTAAATGAAGCCTGGAGTTCCTTCAGGATCGACAAATCCGCCCGTTGTACCGGGGATTTCGCCGGAGTGAATGTATTCTAATGGCCATTCTTCTTCAACAATATACAGACCTGGCATCAAGTCAGTAAACTCATAGTAGCCGTTGCTGTCGGTTTTGGTTGTCGCCAAAAAATCGCCGTCTTCATCATACAGATTGACGGTAACGTCTTTGAGCAGCGTATCAACGTCAGCATCGTAAAGATCGTTGAGGTTGACGTCCAGCCAAACAATACCGCTGAGCTGTCCAGGCGAGTTCTGACCGAAGTTGTTTTGAATGCTGTCCTGATAGCCCTTGAGTTCAATCTTGTAAATGCAATTCAAATCGCGAACGGTCGAAACCTGCGTTGTTAAAGGCACATAACCGGCGTTGGCGCAGACGGCTGTGTAGTTTTCCGGCTGCGTTTCCAGAACCATGTACGTTCCATTTAACAGATCGGTGAATTCATAGAAACCGTTTGCATCTGTGGTTGTCGTTAAGCCGGTGTAAACGTACGTTCCCGTATCGTCCAGTTCATAAAGCGACAATGTAACGTTTGACAAAAGCTCGTCTGCCGGGGTAAGCGTCAGAGAACCGTCGATGTCGTCATAGACGTAACCGGAAACAGTGTTGACAATCGGCGTCTGAACAATTGATCCAAACGCGCCGGCGACGTATTCGTCTGCAGAAGTAACGTCTTCAGGGAAGTAGGCGTTTTCATCCAGGTCAAGACCGTACTTAACAGAGCCGAAGTTGTCGATGTACGTTTTTTCAATCGAAACGTCTTCGTAGTTGTCGGCGCTGAAATACGCTTTGATTCTGGAACCTTCAAAGTCGTCGCCGTTGACGGTAACGTTGGACGACTCTTTGCGGTCAATAATGTCGCCGTCTTCGTCGTAAATTGGGCTGACGCCTTTGTAGAAGTCAACGTCGAACCGACAAACCAGTTTATCGCCGGATTCGAAGTCTTCAAACTCCATGGTCAGCAACTGGTTGTTGTTGGAAATCGTCCACTTGACGTCGCCGGTTTTGATCGTCCCGTTGGCGTCGACGATTTCAAACTTGACGCTGTTGTATGCGCCGTATTCAGGATTGCCCGGCGCCAAGTGGAAGAACGCTTCGTTGATGTCAACCTGACCGTTGTCGTTCTTGTCCATGTTGATTTCCAGCTTGTCGAGATTCGTTCCCGGAACGCCGCCGTTGTATGAGATTTCCAGATAGTCGCCGTAGGAGTCGTCGGTGAGCTGGTCGCTTCCGAACGTGCCTTCGATGTACAAGGAACCGACCTGAAGAGCGTCAACGTCTGCCGGCGCTACCGACAACAGCAGGCGTTCTTCCAACGATTCTACCGTGCACGGATGATTGAACTTGCGATTCTTTTTGCTGATTTTTGACTTGCTCACGGCAAACCTCCCAAAATAATGGTTGTTTTTGTGTCTGACGTTGCCTGATTGAAGGTTTAACCCTTTTTCAGCGCCAACGTCGCTTGTTATTGTTTCTGTTTCTCCGTTAGACATTCTAACGAATGCCGCGGATCCCTTGTTTTTGTTATTTATAGCGATTTATTACGATTTCACTTTAGACGCGAAAGGAATAATCGCCATATTTGTTACTATCCGAATTGCTCGTGCAATTTTTTTGAATCTTTGTTATTTGTCCAGGACCCAGACGCAAATGGAGCTGTCAAACCCGACCGTTACCAGCCATTTTTGAGATTCAACCCACTGCATATCGGCAATCGTGCCGGTATGACCTTCCATTTTATATGTCTGAGCTCCGGAATCAAATGTCCAGACGCCCAATGAGTTGTCACACATTCCAACGGCGACTTTGTTCAAACCGACGGTGGTAATGCAGCGAACTTTGCCTGGCAGGTTTTCAATCGATCCGAGAACCTTGGCTTCCGCCGGACTCCAGAGGTAAAGACGATTGTCTTCTCCGCCGGAAACGAGCTTGCCGTCTTCCTGGAACGTTAAAGCGTGAACTCGACGAATGTGTCCGACTAAATCAACGGATTTGACGCCGTTGTTGAAGTCCCAAACGCGAACAACGCCCATGCGTCCGGAAGCCGCCAGATACTGGTTGTCGTCTGACCACGCAACCGCGTCCGCCGTTCCAACGCCAACCGACAACTGATTCAGAGCCGCTCCCGTTTGAGCGTCAAATACAAAAACGCCGCCGCCAAAAGTTCCAATGGCGACTTTGCTTCCGTCTTTGGTAAAAGCAGCGCATGTAACAGCCGTTTCGATGCCCTTGAGCGAGGTAAATTTATTATCCGGACTGTTTGTTTCCCACATCAATCCGACGTCGCCCATGTCTGCAGACAACAGAATTAAACCGTCTGGACGAAGGCGAACCGCCTTAATCCAGTCGATATTGCGCGCTAATTTCTTCTCAACTTCTCCGCTTTGCAGGTTCCAAAGACGAATTTTATGGTCGTCTCCGCCTACGTAAGCTTTCAAATTAGAGTCGACTGCCACGCCCGTCCAGACGGGAACCTGATCAGCAGGCGTCTTTTCCGAAAGCTGCAGCTTTTTCAGAGGTTTAATAACCTCCTGCGCTTGCGTCGTTGACGCAATAAAAATAAGTAATAACGGCAGTAAAATCCAGTATTTTTTTGAAGCTCTCATGTTATAAAATCCTTTAGTATATGGAAATACCCGATGATTTTTATCGGCTAATAAAATCCAATAGTTTAGCCTATGTATTAAAATTACAAAAATTCACATAAAGACAACAAAAACACTTATTACAAAATAGTAAAAATAGAGATGATGCACAATGTAAATAAAATGAAATCTTGTTAGATTTAACAAATTTGTTTGTCAATATTCGGTCTGATTTTGGAAGCATTTGCGGTATTTGAGAGGAATTTTTCCGATTATTTCGATGGTATCGTAAGAATTTTGTGTTTTTTTTAAAAATGTAGAGGAAAAACTTTGATGAAAATTGAATCTTTAATTAAAATTTATATGTATGATAGCAAAAAGGGGTTTACATGCGATGTTTACGAAATTGTGTTTTGTAAACAGAAACCTCTTATAGCTGGCTTAATAATTATATAGCAGGAGAAAATTAATATGTTGAAACGTTCGGCATTATTATTGACCGTATTGGCTGTCGTCTTTGCGCTGTTTACATCGTCCGCTAACGCACAGAATGGCTATGCAGGCATTCAGGTTAACGCCTCTGGCGAACTGAGAATGAACACCGTTCGAGACAACAGCGTCAAAGCCATCGCGCTGCAAGCCCGAAAAGCATTGGGTTCTGCCGCAAACGAAACAACGGAAATGCGTTGCGTTTCTTTGCGCGCTCTGGAAAAGGCAATTGAAGCCAACAACTACGCTCTGACCGAAGAGATGAAATACCTCGCCGGTCTGACGCGTATTGAATACGTCTTCTTTGATCCGGAAACCAAAGACGTCATCATCGCCGGTCCAGCGGAAAACTGGGTAGTTTATCCGGAACTCGACCGCGTTGTCGGAATTAAATCCGGACGTCCAGTCGTTCGTCTGGAAGACCTCGTTGCCGCGCTTCGTCTGTACGGTCCAGACGGTTCCGACCCGACGACAATCGGCTGCTCCATCGACCCCACCGCTGAAGGTCTGGCTCGATTCCAGCAGTACGTCCGAACGGTCAACCCGTTCAGAATGTCGGTTTCCGAAATTCGCAACGGCATGACTTCTGCGATTGGTAATTACAACGTTCGCGTTGACGGCGTTAGCCCAAATACCCATTTTGCCAAAGTTCTCGTTGAAGCGGACTACCGCATGAAACTCATCGGCATTGGTCTGGAAAACGCTCCCGCTGGCGTCAGAAGCTTCATTTCAGCTGCTAACGCGTCAGACGTTGCTCAGAACGCTCTGTGCCGATGGTACTTTGTTCCCAATTATCAATGCGTCAAAATGAGCGACGACGGAAACGCCATTCAGCTGGTTGGTCAAGGCGTCAAACTGGTTGGCGAAGACGAAGTTGTTACTGGCGACGGTTCCCGCGCTCTGACGGGCGGTTCTCAGAACCCTGCCAGCCGTACGTTCACTCGCAGCTTTACGGATCGATACGAAAAAGTTGCCATGGTTTCTCCAGTTTACGCAGAACTCCGCAACCTGATTGACATTGCCATCGTTGCCGCGTATCTGAACCAGGAAGGCATTTTCACCAAAGCGGAATGGACGATGCCGACTTTGGGAGACGAAACCAAATATTCGATTGAGACCTGCTCTCCTTTGAAGTTTGCCCCGGCGGCTTGCAACGTCGTATCCAAAGGCGGACGTCTGATGACCCCGACCGGCGGCGGCGTCCAGATTGAACCTCAAGTCGCGTTGAACGACGAAAATCTCGTTGACAACAACGCCCAATTTGCAAAAGTCAGCCCGCTTCCGGAAGGAAAGTGGTGGTGGAATAACTAAGGAACGCTCTGCAATACCTTTAGAGTATAACTGGTTTATATTCCTTTTGTTTTAAGTTGAAAAGCCTGCGCCTGTATTATACAGGGAGGCTTTTCATCTTAATTACGGATAGCAAATCGGCTGTTGACGATCAAAGCGTTTTATGGTCGTAATTGTCCATTTCCTGTATCAAAACTCTTACTCTGTTTACAATAATCCTCTTTTGAAATCATGAATATTCCCAAACGCCCGTCTACGATTCTTTTAGCGCTTTTGATTTGCTTTTTGCTTTCTGGGGCGTTGTTTGCTCAATCGGGAGAAAACGCATTAGAGAAATTGATTATCGTAGACGCTCAGCCGTTTATGACTCAGGGACGGCTTAGTCACGGGTATTTTGTTTTTCGCTGCAAAATCCAGAATAAGGACTTGAAACCTCACAAGGTTAAGCTGTTATGTCCAAATATTGCTTCAAAAAGTTTTGATCTTCAGCCAGGGGAAACGATAACCGCCTCGCTGCCAATACCTGTTACAAATTCCAACTTTGGCTCCGACGTTCAGGTTCATGCCGACAACAAGAATTTATACAAGATTTCTTGCCCCATGCGTCGGGTGGTTACTTCATATTCGGCACATTATAGATCTCGATTTATTTCATACGTTCCTGATGAAGATTCGATTGCCAACGCATTTTTAATCTGTCGTTCATTGCGAAAGCGCTTTGCCGAGGTCGATTGCATCTTTGCTGAAAAAGACTGCAAGTACTGGCCCCAGGATCGCATGGATTACAGTTGCCTTGACTATATCCTCCTTACACCTGAAGAACTGGCGGCCGCTCCTGAAGGCGTTCAGACGGCTTTGAAACAGTTCGTTCTCAGCGGCGGCGTTTTGTGGCTGCTTGAAAGCGGCGCTTCCAAAGAGGTTCTTGATAAAATTGAATGGATAGCTCAGTTGATGAAAGAAACGCCTCATAATGAAGACGATAACCACAAGGATTCAAGGGTTGTACAATTCCCGTTTGGTTTTGGCGTTGTTGCTTTGACAGACAGAGCGTCGTTAGAAAAGCAGTTCAATCAAAACATGTCTGACGACAACTTATCGGATAAGGCTTTTTTCGAGGGTTTATACAGGAGCTTTGATTCAAAACCGACATGGTTTGAAAAGGTTGGTATAAACGAGTTGCAAAAACAATTTCCTGTTGTTAACGACCTTAACATCCCGCTAATGGGAATCAGCATTGTAATACTTTTATTTGTTATACTTGCCGGACCAATTAATCTGTTTCTTTTGACGGCGTATAACAAGCGGATTTTGCTGCTTGTAACAGTTCCGGTTCTGTCTTTTCTTTTTGCAGGCGCAATCCTTTTGTATGTAATTTTGTCGGAAGGTTTTAAAACAGAAGCGCGCATCGTCTCTGCATCGTATCTGGATCAGCGTGATGGAGCGTATTCTTCTCTGGTCAAATATGGCGTTTACGCCAGAACGACCCCTCGAAACGTTATCTTTGATTCCAACGACGAATTAAACATCTCCGACATCAACGACGACGAACGATTAATCATCGACTGGACAAGCGGAAAACAGACGTTATCTGCTCGTTTCGCGACCGTTCGAAAACCCGCTTATTATAAAATCCGAAAAGCGGGAGCGACTCGTCTTAAGTTGGACTTTGACTTCAACGATGCAAATCCGTACGTTGTCAATGGTCTGGGAAAAGACGTTAACCAGCTTTGTGTGCGCGATACGGAAGGAAACCTCTGGAGAGCTGAAAATATTGCAGCCGGTCAGAAAGCGGCGCTGTCTCCGATCAATCGGCTTTACGATGAAAAGCGCAGCAAGGACGAGCTGTTAAGCAATTATATTTCATCGTCGCGTTGGAACTTCAACGAGTATTCTGTCAACGTACTAAAAAAAGCTGACGAGCTTCGTCCTGGAAGTTATATTGCAACCTTTTCTTCGTCAGGACCTTTTGTGAACAAAGGCATTTCGTACGCCAAAGAAAAGAATTCGTTTGCTTTTCTGGTTGGGCGGTTTGAATAAAAAGTCAATCTGAATCCGCCGTGAATCAGATGTAAGAACGATAAGCAAAACAGCAATAAAAAAACAGACGCCAAAAGCGTCTGTCTTTTTGTAAATCGAGGTCGACGGGGATCGAACCCGCAACCACCGGATCGACAGTCCGGTACTCTAACCAATTGAGCTACGACCCCTGTTAAAGGGTAACTGTAAAATACAGTCGTTCCTCAAACTTACGTGAATTATTCTATCATATATTTCAATCTTTGCAAGGGAGGGGACGCAAAATTTTTTATTTTTTTAAGAAAAACGGACGGAAGAAGACGATTATTCGTTTTATAATGTATAAACTGGTTTAAGTCAAAGAACGCTATGCGGTTAGCGTCCCCTTTTTTTGCTCTTGACTATAAACCATTCCTTGGCTACAATATATTATATAGCGTGTATCGTTCGATAAATTCTATATATAGTATACCTATAAACATCAAAATTACTTTATAATGACCGCGGAAATACTCCAATTTGACCCGTCGAAGCTGGAACATCAGGCGCAGCGACTGGCGAAAGCTATCCAGTCGGGGGCGCTTGTCGCTCTTCCAACCGAGACGGTGTACGGAATTGCCGCCGCGCCAACGTCTACCTTTGCTATCGAACGGCTTAGCCGCCTCAAAGAGCGAACGCCGGAAAGCCCCTTTTCTCTGGTTGTTCCGGATTTAGAATCCGCTCGAAAGCTGGCGGCTCCGTGGAAGTCCAAGGTGGAAAAGCTGTTTCGCCGCGTCTGCCCTGGTCCGATTACGTTTGTTCTACCGCTTCGTCAGGGCGCGTTAGACGCCTTTCCGCCAATTGCAACTCAAGCTTGCGCGCCCAAGGGAACCGTGGGGATTCGCATTCCGGATCACCCGCTAACGCTGGAGATATTGCGAATTATTGACGCCCCGCTATTGCTAACCAGCGCGAACCATCACGGCGTTCCAGACCCGCTGGACGGCAAACAGGTTATTGACGACCTCAAAAACGACATTGATATTATTGTCGACGATGGAATGACCCGCTGGAGACAGTCGTCTACCGTTGTCAAGTTCGATGGTGCCACGCCGACCATTCTCCGCGCCGGGGCGCTGTCGCCAGCCCAGATTCGACGCATTTCGTCAAATATTGTGCTCTTCGTCTGCTCGGGCAACACGTGCCGATCTCCGATTGCGGAAACGCTCTTCCGAAACGAGATGGCGGAACAGCTCAAGTGTTCTCCTGACCGGTTGGAAGAAAAGGGGTGGTTTGTGTTGTCGTGCGGTTTGTCCGCTGTTTCAGGAATGCCCGCTTCCGACTTCGCCAAGGCTGTTATGAAACAAAGAGGATTGGACTTGTCCGGACACACAGCCCAAAGCGTTTCGGAAACGCTTATTCGCTACGCCGACTATATTTTCACGCTTTGCGAATCTCACCGAAAAGCGCTCGTCGCCGCGTTTCCGCAAGCAGCGGAGAGAATTCGGCTGCTCAATCCGGAAAACGTCGATATTTTAGACCCCTACGGCGGTACGATGGAATTCTACCAAACCTGCGCTCGACAGATAGAAAACGCCGTCCATCAGCGAGTGATTACGTTGTTGTCAAAAGAAAAAGGAAAACGTTAGTCCATTTGTAATCAGGGCTGGAATCATTTAGTATAGTTTCCGACTTGCTGAAACTCCTGTTTATTTACTGTCCTTCACGCGAGATTTTTTGTATCATTCATACCGTGTTTGACCGCTCTTACGACGTTCGGTCTCAAAAAAACTAAAATGACTGTTAGCATTTCCGTGATTATGCCTGTTTATAATTCTGAGCGGTATTTGTCCATCGCGATAGAATCTATTCTTACACAGACATTTAAAGATTTTGAATTTATCATCGTCAATGACGGTTCAACCGACAGCAGTCTTGAGATCATTCAAAACTACCAGGCAAAAGACTCCAGAATTCGCATTATTGACCAACCGAATCAAGGCGTTACAAAATCGCTCAATAACGCTATCAATTTGGCGCAAGGTAAATATATCGCCAGAATGGACGCCGATGACATCTCCATGCCGGATAGACTTGAGAAACAATTTCAATATTTGGAAGCGCATCCTGAAATCGCAGTTTGCGGGTCTGGCGCTTTAATTATTGATGAAGATGGAGATGTAATCAGAAACGACAGAGTTACATGCTCTCACGAAAACATTGAAAAACGCCATTTGTCGGGAAAGTGTTCCATGAAACATCCCTCGGTAATAATTCGAGCGGACATTTTGAAAAAAATTAACGGCTATAACGAAGAGCTTCCTTACGCGCAAGATTTTGATTTGTGGCTTCGGATTGGTGAAATTGGAAAACTGGAAAACCTCCGCGAGCCATTGATTAAATACCGGAGGTGCAGCGACAGCATCTCTTCCAGGAAAAAAAGAGAACAATGGGAAGCGGCTTGTAAAGCTATCGATGACGCTTCTGTTCGACGTGGGATAAAACTGCCGTATCCTCCATTCAAAGCAAGCTCGCATCACGCATTCTTCAAGCCTCGATTATATCTGAACTCAACGTGGTATTATATAAAAGCAGGTTCATTCCAGAAGGCGTTCAAGCAGTTTGTGAAACTTGTGAAATCCTGTTTCAAATGAACGGATTAACCGTCTTGCCGTGGTTTCTGGCAGCAGACCATGTTCTGACATGCTTTTGTCAAAACTAAAAATCATTCAACAATGATTATCGTTCCCTCTTGCAGTAAATAATAAATGCTGTTATAATAACAATAACGTTATTGGAGAGTTTAATAATTGGAATATAAATCTCCAAATTATTTTCCCTTTTTACGGAGGCTTTTTCATGGCATTCAAGGCTAAAAGACCGGTCTTTATAACTGTAAGACCTGAGGTCGTTCAAGCAATCAGTAGTTCTAAACAGACTTACGAAGATAGACCATGGGCTATTAATGATTGCAACTGTTTTGTTATTCATCAAAAAAGAGGCGGCATTGTTGCAATCGCTGAAATTGGTACTCGTGAAGATTACGTTGAAGATGGGGAAAAACGGTCTAAATATCCGTTTTTGAAAGTTTACCTTTTCAAGGAAATGATTCCGCTTGAAAACGCTTTCGACAATACGCCTATCAATCGAAGATTCAAGGGCGTTCAAAAGTATACCTTTCTTCGCGAACTTGGATTTTACGATTGGACTCCGGAAACAGAAGCGGCGGCTGCCGAAGCGGTCAAGATTCTGCTTAAAACTCACCCGTACAAGATTCTTTATCTCAATAATTAAGACTAACAAACCTTTTGGTATGAACAACTGTCAATAATCGCCGCGTATTGGCAGTATTCTAAAATCAAACGAGTTGCAAGAGCGCATCCTGCAACTCGTTGTTTATTTTTAAACGGCGAAACGACATTTAGTTCAGTCTGTCAGCCGTGCTCCACAGACCGGCAGACGGCGTGGAAATAAAGTAGACTTCTTCACCGTCAGGCATCGTATTAAACCCGTTTTTTAGCTCGGCGGGATTGTAACGCTTGAGCGTTTCGTTGATATCGGCGTAGTTGAAGCAGACGGATTCGATGTCTTTCTGGCTCATCTTGCCGGGGGCGTAGGTGATCTTGAATCGTCCTTCGGAAGAGCCGTGAATCAGGTGAGCGGTTCCGACGGCAAAGTTCTTCAGGTCGCCGTCGTCCGGGCATTCCTTGTACAGCCGCATGACGTTTTCCGTTCCGGAATAGCCGTACTTGCGAATAATCGCGTCGATTTCCGGCTGTTCGCCAAAGCGTTCCAGACCCGGCGCGATAATGAGCAGTTCGCCGCCTTGCGCCAGGGCTTTTCGGGTTCGATAAATCGCCTTGTTGGCAACCCAGGTGGAATAGAACTCGTCGCCCTGCATGACAGCCACGATCTTTTTCAGCGGAGGAACGACGGTAATGTTTTGCTTTTGTGACGCCCGCGCCGCCTCCAGATACGTTTCCACGTCGTCGCCTGCGTAAACGCCGGTGTGAACCAGCTTGCCTTCGGCGTCGTAAGCCATGACGACTTCAAAATAGGCGTCCGGCAGGAATCCGAGATAGTCCTCTTCCGCCTTGTTGAAGCATTTTCTCAGCGGCGTGGTCAGCGTTCCGAGGTTGTTTTCAATGCCGCAGCAAGCCGCCATCAGGTGCGAGGCGCAAATCATGTCTTTTCCGCCCAAGCCGATGAAGTAGTTCTTGTTGTGGTTGGCGAACCCCAAAACCTCGTGCGGAACGACGTGCCCGACGTTGAGAACCAGGTCCCAATTCCCGTTGAGCAGGAAGTTGTCCAGACTGACGGGAATCGCCCAATCGACTTTTCCGCCGGAAACCTCTTTGACGAACGACGACGGGACTTCGCCGATTACGGTCGAGCCGCTGCGCCAGTCGTGAACGTGAATCTTCTCTTCCGGGACGGAGCCGAACATCCATTTGTTCTGCTCGGGCGTGTGCGGAACGTGCTGTCCAAGCGTCGGAATAAGATGAACGTCCGCGCCGTCGGCGGTAAAGATCTTATACAGTTCTTCGACAATCCAGCCGGAACCGGAATGAGCGCGGGTAATATCCGGCGGGAGCAGCAAAACGCGCTTCGGATTGGCGCAAATGCGTTTCTTCGCCTCGGCGGCGTACTGACGCGCCAGTTCGAGAATCTGTTCACGGGAAATATTCGACGATTCTTGTTTAAACCACATGGTATCTACGGGTAAAGGGTTTTAATGTTCAATATCAACGCCGACGCCGTCTGTCAGCTTATATATAATATATTGTAAAGCAAATTTCTGAAAATAACAGAGGGGGCGGGGGGGATATGGAGTGCGACGGCTTGACGTCGCTTTTCGACGATAAAAGATGAGAATATCCAGGAAAGCCTTTCGTGCCAATAACGCGCGAATCTTTAATGTACACCCCATTGATATTATAACATTGCTTTATTGGCGCGAATTATATTATTTGAGATTCCCGGCGGAATTGGTTATGAAAGCGGCGTCAAGCCGCCGCACTCCATAAATTCCCAATCCGAGCGTATATTCTTCGCATAACGAGGTTGAAAACGATGTACGCGATCTGCAATATCAGGATATAGTATAATATTGGCAAGCTCTCAATCGTACAGAAACAGATATAACTCCAAGGCTGAGTATGTAACAGGTATAGTCCAATAACGGTCAGAGGAATCGTTATACAAAACATAAAATACGCGACTTGACGCCAGATTTCTGCTATGAAGCTCAGTTTAACAGAACTCAAAAACCGTGAAATCGCTGAGTTGGAATTATCGAAACGTTTTGAGGGATCCGTTTGCGGCTGTGGATATAACAACCATGACGAAAACATCGTCGTTAAAATCGTCAGAGTTGCAATCATGCAAGAAAACGCTAATATGGCAGGAATCGGAAAAATGAATATACTCCCAATACTATCATTGTCGAGACTGATACTGTTAAAATATCTAATAACGCCCAATGCTATCCATATCGCATAAACAATCAGGAATATTTCAAATAACAGCAAAGGAAAGCGATTTGCTATGCGAGTCCGAATCGCTTTTACCCAGTCGTAGTCTTTGTCTTTTTCAAGGACAGAAAAAAACATCGAGCCAAGGACGTATAATGCATAGAAAAACGCCCATACTATAAAAAGCTTTGAGCAAAAATCAAAAATGCTTTGGAATATGCCAAATGGGGTTATGAACATTGTATCTACATACGCCCATATATCAAACGCCCGTAAAAACAGGTATACCAGAACAAAGAACAGAGCTATGTTCACAAATCCCAGTAAATAGGCTGCAGCGTTTTTCGTTTCGGCAGTTTCTGTCAGCGTCTCGTTGCTCATCGTAAATATAATTATAATTGATATAAATGCGTTGTCAAGCGCTGATAACGATAGACCTCGCCGCCGCTCTTATCGTTCACGCGCCGCTATTAAATCCCCAATCCGAGCGTATAGTCTTCGCATTAAAACATTGAAAACGATGTACGCGATCTGTATTAGCAACGCATTAAAAACCATTGATATTGCGGGTATTATCGGCGCAATGCGAATTACAGCCACCAAAGGGAGACATAATCCGCGGATAGTTAAAAACAACAACGGGAACATAATCCATAACATAACGATCGCAATTTGACGCCATATTTCTACATGAGACTGCCATAAAGCGTTCAAAAAACGATTATTGGAAGTGGAATCGGCGCGGTTTGAAAAGTCAAATAGCGACAGCGGAACATAGTCAGGATTAAAACAATAACGCAACCCGGACAGCGTCATTGATATTATGATTGCTATAAATGAAATCACGCTGGAAAGAAACAGAATATATGGCAAATTTGTTACAAACAACATTGTGTAATCTAAAGAAATGTTAAAATCCGAATGTGTAACGCCATAATAAATAATTGAGAATAACCAAATTAAATATATCAATGCACAAGTTACAAATAACATTGCGCTGAAATTGTTTATAAAAGATGTACGAAGTCTTTTTATCCCGTCGGCTTCAGTTTCGACGACGTCCATAATCAAAACGCAAAAAGTATAAACAGAATAGAATAATATCCATATTACACTTAGCCATTTATAATCAGAGAGATAGTTAGGAATTAGTGAATTTATTGGATTCTTATACTGATGAAAAAACAAGTCTAACAGCATAAAGAATAACGCTATATTCACAATGCCGATTAAAAAGTTTAACTGGAATGAAATTTCGGATTCGGCAGTTTCTGTCGGTGTATCGTTACTCATTTTACTCCTCGTATTTAAATTCGCGAACGGTTCCGTCGGAAAAGGTCGTTCTGAAAACGCCGGGGGCGACCTGTTCGTGTTTGTCCATGAACAGGTATTGCAGATTAACGCGCTGGCGGTATTCGTTGTATGAACGTTTAACCGCTTTGACGGATTCTCTGAGTTGTTCGTCGGTCTGACAGGTTAAATCGGAGTCGCCCATCCAGCTTTTTCCGTCTGACTTGAACTTGGAATAGAAGTAGAACACGGGGCGTCCGTTGAACTCTTGCAGTTTCAGTTCCGCCGTCTTTCCTTTGAGAGTCGGGTTGACGGTTGCCGTACAGGGGTTTTGTAACAGAATCCCGTTGTAAACCAGTTGACACATCGGAACGGTTCTTTCCACCAGCGGCATTTTGGAAGGGTCGATAATATCGTTGAACGTGGCGTAGAGGCAGTAGTCCAGATTGGAAACGACGTGGTCAAACGCGCCTTCCGAGCCGACGGCGCCAAAGTTCTTTTGCCCCTGCGCGAGAATCTTTTTCCAGTACTCGACGCACTGGCGTTTATTGAGCGGGTGATTCTTATTCCAACATTCGCGCGGCGCAACGGTTGAAATGACGTCGATGTAATGCACGCCGCGAAATCCCAGCTGCGCTATGCGCGGCAAGTCGCTTTGCGTATAGCGTTCATAGACCGGCTGGGGGCACAGATTGTACATTCGCCCGCCGCCCCAGGTTGTCAGCGGATGATTAATCGTCCCGTCGCGATTGACAAGGCACAGATCCTCGTTCCATGTATCGGCAATAGCGTACCCATCGGTGGAATTGGTGTGACACGTTATTTGATACCCCATCGATTGGGCTTTTTGGATGAGAGCTTTGAGTTTTTCCTCGCCGCCAAGGCGCGGGTCAACGGGGAATATCTGCGGGTATCGGCCGTCGTGCCCGCCGATGTTCCAGCCGACCAGACAGAATTCCGCCTTGTCGATTCCCTGACGCTTGAACTCGTCGAGGATGTCGGCGATGCGGTCGAAGTCGATGGCGACTTTCATTTCCGGCTCGGTTTCCGGCGTCTGCTCCGCAACCGGCGAGGGAACCGGCTTCCAGCCCAACCGGAGCCGAACTTCAACCGACTCGACGGCGTACTGCAGTTCCGGATTGTTTTTGACTCGTTCCGCTAACGGGCGACATTCCCCGCGGTCAAGCTGATATTGCCGATACCGTCGGGCGACGTCGGAATACGTCCCATCTCGCCCGAGCGGGTAGACGTCAATAATAACGTCCTCGTACGGCTTGACGCCATTGAACGTAAAGCGCAGGCTGAGCGAGTATTTCCCGTCTTTGAACTGAACGCGCGGGCGGTAATCGTACGGCATTCCCTTAACGACGACCAGACAGCAGCCAGCTTTTGGCGTCTTGAGTCCCAACATCGGCATCGGCACGACGCCCGGCGAATACAAGCCCTCTTTCTGATCCCGAAACGTGATAAGCTGCCCTTGCGACAGGACGAAAAAGCCGTCGTCGCCGACAGACGCTTTGGCAAACGGCGAGCAGACGTCCAGATACTTTACATCCGTTCCCACTTCCGCCGGGGTTATTCGGATTCGGTAAAAGTCGCACTGCTGAACGGGTTCAGTAAACGACAAACTGACCGAGCCGTCCATTTGCGTCCAGCGATAAACAACGCAATCCTTTTCCTGCGCCTGACAAACGGTCAATTGAAGGAAAAGGATTGCGAGAGCAAAAAATCGAGTTTTATTCATGGAAATAAATCAATTTTTTTGTAACGAGTTCTTTCTTCTCAGCCAGAACAGACCGGCTGTTCCGAGAATCAGCAGCGCCCAGGTGGACGGTTCCGGGACGCCGGAGCCGGGTTCAGGAGCGCCTAAACCGATCAAATAAAGACCGTCAGTTCTGCCTTGCAACGCAAACAGGGTTTGATAGTTGCCCAGCAGATCGCTCAGGTCGGTGGTATCGGCGGCAAAGCCGTTGTCGGCAACCAGCTGATATTCAGCGCCTTCTTCCGCCCAAAGTGCGGCGTCGCCGTTTTCAAAGTAAAGTTGGATAATTGAATCCGCGTCCAGCGTTAAAGAACCGTCGTCTGCAACGGTCAACGTATCGAATTCCTGAGAATCCGGATCCGGGTTGTACGCGCTGAATTCAAACAGCCCTGTCGCGCCCGCGTCAATAACGACATTGCCGATAACGGTTAAATCGCCAACGGAATTGCCCGGCGAAAGCTTTGCGCCAGATTTGATTTCCAAATTGCCATTGTAGTCGCCTTTGAAGTCCAATTCGCCGGCTTCGACTGCAAAATCATTGGCGGCAAACTGAGTTCCGTCAGCCTTAATCTTGAGCTGTCCTTCGCCCGTTTTACGAACGTTGTCAGCAATAACCGTTACATCGTCGGAGAGGGTCAGCTGTTGAGAATCGCCTGCGTCAACGTTATAAATCAATGTCGTATCGTTAGCGGCTTCCACGGAACCGTTGGACGGAATCGCGGCGCCAGACAGGGTCAGCGTACCATTGGAAACGGCTGTCTTGCCGGTATACTCTGAACGATCTCCAGAAAACGTTAAAGCGCCATCGCCGATTTTGAGCATTGCACCGTTGCCGGAAACGTTCCCGGTAAGAGTTAAGTCGTAACCTTCGCCGACTTCAATCGTACCATCATTCGCCATTTGGACCGCGTTGTCAGTTTCGACAGATTGAGCGTCGCCGTCAACAAGCTTGATACCCAGCTTGTATCCGCCGTTGACTTCCCAGTTCGGAATAGCAGTCGCTTCGTCAGAATTGGCTAACCAGTATTTACGCAGACCGACAATGTCTTCGCCAGCGGTTAACGCCCAGTCTTCGCCAGCTCTCTGCAAGCCGGCAACGCTGAGGTGAATTGAGTTGCTGCCTTCTCCACGCAGTTCGCGCGGGTATTCGTCGGTATTGACGCCCTCGAATACCAGCGGATCGTCTGCAATAACGCGATATTGAGCGTCAGTAACGTTGGCGTATGTCGTTCCGTTGCTATCGGCAGAAGCAATCGCAACGCCCCACGGCAGGTCTTCGTTGCCGGAATCTTCTCTCGTGCGTTCAATCAGCGCGTTAAGCATATTATAATAAGCGTCTTCACCCGTACCTGCATCGGATTCGCCCTGATGCCAGAGGATGCCAGCAAAGCCGTCGGCGTTCTCGTTGAGGAATTCCATCGCAGACTGAAGGTTGCTGTAAATGCCGTTCCAGTCGTTAGCCCATTGCGACTGACTTGTTCCGCCGTATCCAACAGAATACGTTGCAATTGGAACGCCTTCCAGTTCCGCCATTTTATCGGCAAACGCGGGCCACGTCGAACCTCTGGTACTGTTGTCTAACGGACCTTGCTGCGGGTCAGCGTTGTGCTGCCACTGCCCGGTCTTGGGATTGTAAGCGTACGCCAGAGGCGACGTTGACGATTGAGCGGCGTCGCCGTAGTTGGTCGAGTTGGACTGCCCGGCGGTGATGAAGATTTCTCCAACGCCAATCTGACCGGATTTGGTTGCGATGACGTTTCCGTTAGCGTCCAACGCCTGATATTGAACGTCGTGCATACCGCCGACAAGGGACGTCGTTCCGGTAAAGGTGCCGTCTGAGTTCATTGTCAGGGTCAGCCAGTCTCCGCCGTCGACGGACGCCTGCAGCGTATCAATCGTAATTCCATTTGAAACCGCCCAGGTTCCAGCAAGTTTAACGTCGGCAGTGTTCGCCAAGTCTCTTTGATACATTGACATGGCGTTTGTCGTCAGCAAGGCGTCGACAGGGTGAATAAATGTATAGACGTTGGCAATGGCGTATCCAACTTTGGATTCGTCATGCGTCCAGTCTCGCTGACCGCCCTGATTGTTGGTCGAAGCGTTGGGGTTTGTACCAATGCCGTATTGTTTATTGCCGTTTAGATGGTTCAACGCAAAGATAGTTTGCTGGGTGTCCAGCGAATGAACCTGCATAGAACCGTGTCCGGCGCTTGTACTTCCTCCGGAGTCGTTTATGTCGAACGTGTTGTCGTCGCCCTGAGAAATGATTCCGCTTTTTGCCTGACCGTAGTTAGACGCCCAGAATTCAATATAGCCCTGATTGTGTGAAATAGTTATATTGGGAGCCGCCTGCTGTCCGGTAGTCGGATCGTTGATTAAACCTTGCGACGTCGTTGCGTTAGTGGTAACTTCCAGATTGCTCACAACCTGCTGATAGAATTCCCCGGATTTGGAAGTAGGAATGCCAATTCTGCCGATGTCGTTTGTCATGGCGTCAAAGGACGCGAAAACGTACGTCAGCGGGTCGTTTAACGTTTGAGCGTATTCCATATAATAACCAACGCGGTCAAATAGAATGCCTTGACCTTGGAGGGTCGCAAGGTTGTTGACAATATCGTAATTGACGCCGTTGTCATGCCAGTTCGTTCCCATTTGAGTCGTCAAACGAACGCCCTGAACCATTGTGTATTCCGATCCGTTTGCAACGTTTGCCATGCCGGGAGCCAAAGCGGCTTCCGCCATGACGTACAGCGTTCTGTTGGAATACTGAGACGCGTTGGAGTTTGCTCCCTGATCGCCATTGAATGTGTAGTCCGGATCGCCGGCGCCTGTATTGTTGTTTCCGATTCCAATATCGATTGTTCTGCTTGCAGATGTAGCAACGCCGTTCCAGGCGTTAAGAGCCATAACGGTCTGATTATTTCCGTAATTGTGAATCTGGAAACTGCCGTAAGATCCGTTTGTCGGTTTATCGCCTGTGTCGTATGCAGAATCGCTGGCTCCAGGAATGCTGGCAGAATTCGTTTTTTCGTAAGTATTCCTCCACATTTCAATGTTGCCAGACAGACCCGTCCCGTTGATAACGCCGGGAACGTTAGAGGAAACCGTCAGATTGTTAACCGTTCCCTGACGAATTGAACCGTCAAACGGCATGCCTATATTCGCGGGATTATTTGTAGTAGCGTCGTAGGACGCGTAGGCGTAATCGACTTCGCCGTTTGGTTTTTCCAACGTCATATAATAGGCAACTCGTTTGAGCGGCATACCTGCCAAATCGCCCAGATTATTGAGGTTGTTGACCGTATAGTTATCGGCGTTGTAAGTCCCGTAAAGCGGGCAGTCCAGCTTGTAAACCAGGTGCATATTGGCGGCTTCAGACTGAATCGGCTGGAAGTGTTCCGCGTCCATGTCAGACAAGACCGGCTTGGCAAAGGTGTAAATGTTGGCAATCTTGTATCCGGTTTTGGAATTGTCAAAAGTCCAGTCTCTCTGACTGCCATTTCTGTCAGCAGAAGCGTTGGGATTTGTACCGATGCCGTATCCTTTGCCTTCTTTAAAATTGTTCAGAGCATAAATGGTTTGTTCCGTATCGAGCGAGTGGATTTGCATGGAGCCGTATCCGTAACCCATGTCTGAACCGGAGTCGTTGATGTCGTAGGTGTTGCCATCGCCCTGAGTAATAACGTTTGCCTTGGCGTTTGTGTAGTTGGACGGCCAGAATTCCAGATAACCGGTATTGTGAGCGTAAGTTGTATTGGGAGTTGCCTGCGTGGTTGTGCCAGGCGCGCTGATAAGCCCTTCTGTAGCAGGAACGTTTGTCGTTACCTGCATATTTTTAAC
>JAZRTH010000145.1:0-2578 GCA_045651945.1 Thermoguttaceae bacterium | reverse complement strand
GTGAATTACTCGCAACAGGTTCGCCTGACGGCGAATGCGTAATTCCGTTCGCTTCGCTCACTTCATTACCGCCTTTCAATCCACTTGCAACTTGCAATTCCTCGGGCGTGTCTGTTTCCTCTTGCAAAACAGGTTCGCCTGACGGCGAATGCGTAATTCCGTTCGCTTCGCTCACTTCATTACCGCCTTCCAATCCACTTGCTACTTGCAACTCTTTCTCTTCTTCTTCGTCAAACAGCCCGAACCCAAATCCCTGTTCCTCTTTCTGTTCCTGCGGAGCTTCTTTTTCCGGAAGGTATTTGATCTCAATTGCCGGAGCGTCGAGAGAGGTTTCCATTCCCAGGTCAAGTTCCGTTATAAGACGGGATTTATCGGCGGGCGGAGTGGGTTCCAGAATGACGTAGCCTGCGTTGTGAAGCGTTAGGAGCGCCTGATCGAGATCGCGCTGCCCGCGTTCCATGCGTCCGGAATCGAGCAATCGGTCTTGAACCAGCTTTCGCAATTGCTGAACGTCCGGCGACGCCTGAAGCATAAACGCCAGCAGACGCCATGGAATCTGCCCGACGGAATGAAGGTTCTCTGCCTTGGCGTTTTGCAAGATCTGGAACTGTCTTTCCGACCAGTACTGCTCTTCCGGCGACCGCTTGGGCTGTTTCTTTTTGAGCTGTTTTTTGGCTTTCTGCAAGTTCGGGTCAGGCGTGTTTTCGGGAATCTGATCGTACTTCTTCTGCCATCGGGCGATTTTGACGTCGTCCGGATGAGCCAAGGCGAAAACGTATCCTTGCGTGTCGAACTGAGGGCGTCCAGCGCGACCGAAAATCTGATGAGCCGTCCCGAACGGAACGAGCTTCTTTTTCCCTTTCGGTCCTTTGAGCAGGCTGGGCAGAACCACCGACCGCGCCGGCAGGTTGATTCCCGCCGACAGCGTCTCGGTACAGGCGCAGACCGCCAGCAGCTTTTTCTGGAAACATCGTTCCACGATTCGCCGGTACTTGGGCATTACCCCGGCATGATGAACGCCAACGCCGCGAAGAAGCATCGTCTTGAGTTTCGGACCGATGCCGTCCGTCATTTTTTCCGATTGCAGTTCCGCCAGCAGCCCCGCCTGTTGTTCGGCGGAGATGAGCTTTTTCCCTTTGAGGATTTCCGCATAGTCCCAACACAAATCCCGGCTGAAACAGAACAGCAGCGCAGGGGTTCGGCGCGTTTCGTCGTCGCCAAGCGCCATTTCCTCGATGAAGTCTTCCAGGAAATGCTCCTCGTCCCACTGAAACATCAAGGGGACTTTTCGCTCGTCCGACTCGACGACTTCCAGCTTCCGGTGGTGCCGCGTTTCCAGCCAGATGGCGAACTGCTTCGCGTTCCCAACCGTCGCCGACAGCAGCAGCGTCCGAATTCGCGGGGGAAGAAGACGAAGCGAGAATTCCCAGACGATTCCCCGTTCCGGGTCGTTAAACTGATGGAATTCGTCCATGACGACCGCGTCGACGTCGTCAAAATTCAAGGCGGAACTCTCCGCCGCGGCGCTTTCAGGCTGAAGAAGTCGATTAAACAGAATTTCCGCAACGACGACCAGAATTTTGGCGTCCGGATTGATTTTGCGGTTGCCGGTTACCAGCCCGACGTCGTTGGGATCGAACCCCCATTGAGCCGCTTTGACCTGCAATTCGTGGAATTTCTGGTCAGTCAGAGCGATTAGCGGCGTTGTATAATACGCCCGCCGCCCGGTGGTTAGAGCTTCAAAGACTACAGCTTCGGCAATGAGCGTCTTTCCCATTCCCGTCGGTGCGGACACGAGAACGCCCTGCTCGGAAGAAAACCACGCCAAGAGGGCTTCTTCCTGCATAGGATACAATTCGTAGGGAACCTGAGCCAAAAACGCTTCGCAGATTTCGTCGCGAGTCATTGCCGTATTACGTGATAATAGTATATTTATTGATAACCGCCCGAGGTTACGAATCCCAGACGCGTATTTAGGGAATTATACCATAAAACGGATAAGAATCAATAAACGTTCCGGAAATCTCCAAATATTTTGGAAATTTTCCGGCGCGGGCGGTTGACAAAATATAAAAACGTGGCATAATACGTGCATTCAGTTTGCGGACAGCGTCTGCAAATCATTGAAATGGGCAGTTAGCGCAGTTTGGTTAGCGCGCCTCCCTGACACGGAGGAGGTCACAGATTCGAGTTCTGTACTGCCCATTTTTTTATTTCTTGGCGGCGCCCCCGTAGGCGGGGGAGCCGATCCGCGCTGCCGCGCGAAACGTATTATACCCGCTCCCGTTGATCGCTTGAGGCGGAAGCCTCCAAAAATCTCTTTCGCAGAGCAACCACTCTGACCCGCTGGATCGCGGCTTTCTCAGCCGCAAAAGAAATCTCACGCAAAGTCCGCAAAGAATGAAAGGCGGTAACGGAGTGAGCGAAGCGAACGTAGTTACGCTTAGGCGAGCCACGGGTGTAAACCCGTGGGTATAAAACCAGTAATCAACAAGCAACAAAAAATGATTTGGAAAGCTAAATCCGAGTATGGACGCTCAATCCAGACAAGACAAAACTGTTTTCAAATAACCAAATC
>JAZRTH010000144.1:0-2439 GCA_045651945.1 Thermoguttaceae bacterium | reverse complement strand
CGACAGCAGCGAAATCCTTCAGCGTAGTCTGTTTGGACAATCGTCCAATTCTGCCGATGCCGATTCCGGTTTGTTCGTCCAGAATTTGCAGCGCCTGAATCTTTTTTAGTCCAACGCCTTTGGCAATGCGCTGGTTGATTCCATTTGCGGCGGAATCGAACGCTGAATGCGGCGCGTAAACGGCGACGTTGTGTTCAATTAAATTGAGCAGCATCGCGCCTTCAGGCGTTTCATCTGTGAGACGCTTTACAGCATGGAACAGAATCGGATGATGGGAAACGATTAAATCGACGCGTTTGTCGATGGCTTCCTGAGCGGACTGCGGCGTTACGGTCAAACAGGTCATGACCCGTTTGACGTTTTTGCTGCGTCGTCCCAGAAGAAGACCGACGTTGTCCCAGTCCTCCGCCAGTTTCAAAGGCGCAAACGGTTCCAAAAACGATTCTATAAATTGTGCTATGTTCATAATAGAATAGTATAATCAATTTAAAGACAGATGGCAAGAGGCAGGAATAGAAAAAGTGGTCAGTTTTCGACATTTAGCGGTTAAGAAGCGTTTTCTTGACCGTATTGCGTTGAAAACCGACCACTTTGGCGATTTTAGGAGACGAATATTGATTTCAATGTTTATTTGTCGTTAGTTTGAATTTTAAAGTTCAAACGATTTCGGACGTTTTCCGGAAGCTGATCAATGCTGTTTTCGTCGACAATGTATTCGTTTCCGTTTTCTTGAATTTTAATAATTGCCGGGTCGTTTCCATTCTTTTGAACCTGAACGGAGAAAGTGTCGGTTTGAGTTTGAACGTTCGGATCGTTTAACGGTTGCTGCTGCGGCAACGTCAAAGCGCCGTTTGGAGCGGGGGCTGGAGTGGGAACGGGAGCAGGAACTGCGCCGGGAGCAAACGGCATGAATCCAGGCATTCCCTGACGCATTGCATTTTCCATGGCTTCCATGCGTTGACGCATTTGTTCCATTTGATGTCGCTGACGTTCCATGAAATGCTGCAATCTGGGGAAAGCCGGATCCATACAGGAATCGTCTTCATCTGGATCGTAATTGGGGGCTAATGGATCAATAAATGTTTGGGGAGATGGAATAACAGGAGATCCAAGCAGTAAACCGTTATTTTGATGCAGGGCTTCTGCCGGCTGAGCGACGATGTCTAAAGTCAGTTCTTTTCCATGACGCAACACCGTCAGCTTTTGAGGTTTGCCAGCGGCTTTTTGGATTTGAGCGGCAAGATCGTTTGTGTTTGTAACAGCAACGCCGTCAATAGATGCGATAATATCAAAGGGAAGAACGCCTGCTTGAGCGGCTGGTCCGTTAGGTTTAATTGTTTGAACAAACAGACCGGAATCTCCTGGCAGGTTGATTTGAGCGCGAACCATAGGTGGAACTGGAGATGTAATGACGCCTATAATAAACGGCGTGTTAGGGGTTGCCGGCGTTGTCTGTACGATTCCCGGAGGAACCTCTTCAATCGTATCTGAGGGGGTGAGAGCCGGGACGTCTGCTTGCTCTGGCAAAGCTTCGCCTTCTGGCAAGGCTTCTTCCCGAATAGGAAGCGCGACGGAATCGTCTACTGCGGATTCAACCGCCTGAGCAGCGTTTGTATCGGCGTTTTCTATGATTGACTTGACTTCGTCTGAAAGAACGAATCCGCCGGTCATGAGCGCCAGAATTGCGCATAAACTAAATAATTTTTTCATGATTCTAAAACTCCTCAAAACATGTAAATCTTGATTTATTGTCGTTCGCAACCTAATGGCGAAACCTGAATAAATCATTTCAAATGTTATTGCTTAGTACGAATATTCTCTGAAATTGGTTCGTTTTAAAATCAAAATGGAATCCTGATTTCAGATAACGCATAACAATCAGAATTCCCGCCGGAAGTTTACCTGAAGTGTATAATTCAAACGGCTACAAGCATAAATAGGCTGTTTGAACGGCAAAAACAGCAATTAGAACTCCTTGATTATTACGGATATACGTTAATAGCGTTTTTACCCCCATTAACCTATTTTTACATAATGAATCGACGAACGTTTATTCTTTCTGCCGGGACGGCTATCGGAACCATCGCTATGACAGCTGGACGCAGTCGCGTATTTGCTCAAAAAGCGTCAATTTTAGCAGGAAGCCGTCAATATGGCATTGGCGGAATTTCGTGTATTTTTCAACCGGAGAGCGCAATTTTTTTTCGCAGCGGTCAGCCTATTCTTGCATATCGGACAACGTTTCAAGATAACGGCAGTTTGTATCAGATGGACAATCGGACGGGGCGTGCGTCTTTGGTTCCATTCCCCTGTTTTACACGCCTTTCCTCTCCAACGTCTCTGCTGCCATTGTCTCCGATAAAAAAATCTGCGGCGGCTGCGTTTGTTTGCGATAATGTCAATGGCGTAAATTATACGGTAAAAAAATCTAAAAAAAGC
>JAZRTH010000143.1:0-3094 GCA_045651945.1 Thermoguttaceae bacterium | reverse complement strand
GTATGAACCAAAAAATTTTTAAAATTTTCAAGAATTTTCTAAAAAAGTTAGACTAGTCTAATTGACAAAGATTCAAAAAGCGCTATACTGCAACTCAATGTTATGATTTGGCATACATGACAGTTACTGACTCCTTACGTTTCTGCGTATGGGTACCGACATCCGCAGAAACGTCTTTTTTGAAAACTTAACTTTAGACACGACTAAAGTATGACTGAACTAATACAGGTTGGCTGCGGCGCGAAAAAGATGGAACTCATGCGGAGCCTGACTCTGAAAACGGCGCTGGTGAGAATGAAACTCAAACCGGCGGAAACGTTTTTCGTCAAGCGTTGCTATCGCGCCCAGGTTCTGGCTGGAGCTGAGGAGATATGCGCCAGTCAGCGTGAAGTTCTCGAAAAACTCGGTCTTCCGTGGCGAGTTCTGCGAACGGCTGAAGACAGAAATCTGATTCTCTTTTACGACGTCGACGCAATGAGCCGCGTCATTGAAGACGACGAAAAATGGGAATATCTCTCTGGCTGCGGGTACGACAATCGAACGGTCGAAGGAACGCTCGACAGTCTGTGCCGTCGATTCGAGGAATGCGATTTCCCGCACGAAATTGGGCTGCTTCTTGGTTATCCTCTCAAAGACGTGGTCGGGTTTACCTGCGGACAATCCACTCCGACGTATCGCGGTTCGTGGATGGTCTACGGAGACGTTGAGGAATCGCTGAAAATCATGGACCTGTTCCGCCGAGGCGCGCGCGAGGCGGAACGAATTATAACCCAATCGGAAAGCTGGGAGGCGTGCGTCCAGCAGATTTGCGCCTTGAAACTGGCGCTGGCTTAACAAAGAGAAAAGACTATGGCAGATATAAAAGTAATTTTCGGCAGCTCAACCGGCTCGACGGAAAGCGCCGCTCATAAAATCGCGACGGCTCTCAATGCAGACTGCGTCAACGTTGCCAACGCGACGACTGACGATTTCAAGGCGTCCACCCTGATTCTGGGAACGTCAACCTGGGGATTCGGCGAACTTCAGGACGACTGGCAGTCCGGGATCGCTCGGCTTCAGGCGGCTGACCTGTCCAATACGATGGTGGCGCTGTTCGGCTTCGGAGATCAGGAATCCTTTTGCGACACCTACCTGGACGCCATGGGGATTCTCTACGAGGCGGTTGCGTCCAAGGCGGCAAAAATCGTCGGGAAAACCAGCGTTGAGGGGTATAATCACAGCGCGTCCCGCGCCGTTGTCGACGGGACATTTTGCGGTTTGGCGCTGGACGACGTCAACGAGGCGGACAAAACAGACGCCAGAATCGATGCCTGGGTTAAACAAATTTCCACTGAATTGGCGTAATCCCCCCTTTTCAAATTCAAATCAATCGCTATAATTTAGAACAATCTAAATTGTTTTGATTGTTAGAATTTGAAAACCGCTTTTGGAGGAAACGCTATGACGTTTGACACTTCCCTCGATCTGTCGGAAAGCCTTGAAGATTATTTGGAAGCGATTCTGATTATGACTCGCGACAAAAACAGCGTTCGTCCAAAAGATATTGCGGATATGCTCAAAGTTACTGGGCCGTCGGTTACAGTAGCGTTGAAAAGTTTGGCTCAAAAAAAGCTCATAAACTATGCCCCGTATGAGTTTATAACGTTTACTGCGGCGGGCGAGCAGATCGCTCAGGACGTCTACAGCCGGCACGTTCGGCTGCGGTCATTCCTGCGAGACGTCCTCCAGGTGGAGCCGGATCGGGCGAATCAGGTGGCTTGCCGCATGGAGCACGCCATGCCCAACGAAATCATCGACAAGCTGGTTCGATTCGCCAAGTTTATCGAGGAATGTCCGCGCGGGGGCAAAAAATGGTTTTCCGAATTTGAGTACGTATGCAATTTCGACAACAATTGCAAAAATTGCGTCGATTGCCTGCACAAAGTCCAAAACAGAATAGAAAGGATTCAAAAGGAGTTTGAAGAACGGAAAGCAAAATGCATTCCATTAAGCAAACTTCAGCCAGGGCAGAAAGGAACTATTGCCCGGATTAATTTATCCGGCGACTCGCTTCACCGGTTGCAGCAAACGGGAGCAACTCTGGGCACGCCTGTAGAAGTGGATAAGGCGCCTGTTCAGGGAAGCTCCCTCTATTTGCGTTTAAAGGGCGCGTTTTTGACCATGACGGTCGAAGACGCAGAACAGATTTTAATTGATTTAATAGAGTAATCCTTAACTGAAAGGCAGGTAATACAATGTCGTTGAAAGAAGCTAAAAAAGGCGAAACCGTTAAGGTTGTTTCCGTCGACGCCTCTGACGCCAACGTGAACCGTCTGTGTTCCATGGGAATTCTCCCCGGATCCGACGTCCAAATCGTCAACAACAAACTCGTTGGGGCGTCCCACGTCAACTGCATGGGTTCCCGAATGATTCTCGGCCGCAATTTGCCGAGCAAAATCGAGGTTAAGTAGTTTAGAAATCTCGTATTCCTTTCCCCATTTCTTTTTTTTAATTTCAAGTTTAGATTAGTCTAATATTTTTAGATATATAAAATGAGCAGCAAAATTATTAAAGCGGTTTTGGCTGGTCAGCCCAACAGCGGAAAATCGACTGTGTTTAATAACCTTACCGGCGCGCACGAGCACGTTGGCAACTATCCGGGCATTACGGTTGAATGGCATACTGGAAGCCGCAAGTATAAGGGAACTACCTTTGAACTGACGGATTTGCCGGGGACGTACAGTTTGTCGGCGTATTCAGACGAAGAGCGCGTGGCGCGTGATTATATCATCAACGGCGATTACGATTTCGTTATTGATATCGTCGACGCGTCCAACCTGGAAAGAAGTCTGCTTTTGACGCTTCAACTCAAAGAGTTGGGAATTCCCGTTCTGGTCGTGTTGAACATGATCGACCTTGCCAAAAAGAACGGCATGAACATCGACAAAGAAGCGCTGTCCGCTCAGCTGGGAATGCCGATCGTGGAATGCATCGGGTACGAGTCCGGCGCGGTCGCTGCGATTCTCGACGCGGCGGAAAGTCTGTACGATGCGTTGGGAGCAAACGGCAGTAAATCCGCTCTCAAACTCAATGCGGAGGAACTGACGAAGCCGAA
>JAZRTH010000142.1:0-5483 GCA_045651945.1 Thermoguttaceae bacterium | reverse complement strand
ACATGCCGTCAATTGCCGCAATGCGGGAGGTAACGTAATCGCGTCGTTTGGAGAATTCCGCAAGCATTTTTGCAACGCAGGACTGGTCGCCCTGAATCGCCGCCAACGCTGCGTACTGGCTGACCGAACACGGGTTGGACGTCTCCTGACTTTGCAGAGCCGCCATCGACTTGGCGATGTTGGACGGCGCAAGCGTCCAGCCGATTCGCCAGCCGGTCATGGCGTACGTCTTGCTGACCCCGTTGACCAGAATCGTTTTGTCCTGCAAGCCCGGTCGAACGGTGGCGAAGGACGCGAATTTGTTGTCTCCGTAAACGAGGTTCTCGTAAATTTCGTCTGCAATAACGATGATGTCTTTTTCCAGAACGACGTCCGCCAGCTGACCGAGCTGTTCCGGCGTGTACATGCTTCCCGTCGGGTTGGACGGCGAGCACAGCAACAAAGCCTTTGTATTGGGCGTAATCGACGCGCGCAGCAATTCCGCCGTGAGTCGGAACTGATCTTCCTGACGAGTCTGGACGATTACCGGGACGCCGCCGGCGAGTTTGACAAGTTCCGCATAGGAAACCCAGTACGGAGCGGGAATAATAACCTCGTCGCCCGGGTTGACGGTAACGGTAAACGCGTTGTGCAGAGCGTGCTTGGCGCCGTTGGAAACAACGACGTCGGTCGGCTTGTATTCCAGACCGTGTTTTGCCTTGTACGCCGCGGCAACTGCCTCGCGCAGAGGCATAATGCCCGCCGCGGGCGTGTATCGGGTTTTGCCCGACTTAATCGCCTCGAAAGCCGCCTGACAGATATGTTCAGGCGTGTTGAAGTCCGGCTCTCCCAGAGAGAGGTCGTAAACGGTTACGCCAGCCGCTTTCATTTCTTTGGCTTTGCCGGACATAGCCAGCGTCGCCGACGGCTCTAAAGCCAACATGCGTTGAGCAAGGTTCATGGGGGTATGGTGGTTAATGGTTAAAGTCTGTGTTGCGGCGGCAAAGCCGCCTTTGCAGTTAGGAATGAGGGGTGAGGAGTGAGGAGTTGACGCAAAGCGCCTCAAGAAATTTCTCTCGCAACTCGCTACTCGCAACTCGCCACTCAATTATAATTGAATTTGCTATTCCGTAAAGGGGATAGTTAAAAGACAGTAACGGAGCGACCAACGGGAGCGGTTATAATACGTCTCGCGCGGCAGCGCGGATTGGGAGCGGCGCCTCGCCGCCGCTTGCGACGGGAAATGCGGAGGCTTGACGCCGCCTTGTCCAATGCCCCGCTGAAAATCTTCGATGAATCCGGATCGTGGCAGTCCTCGGCCGCCCCCGATGGCCGATAAGCCTATCCTCGCTACCGCTCGTTTGCCAAAAACCGCTCCCGTTGTTCTCTTGCGGTGGAAGCCTCCAGAAATCTCTTTCGCAGAAAAACCACTCCACCTCGCTGGTTCGCGGATATCTTCGCCCACTTCTTTTTTGCAACGAAATACACAAAATGTTGCAAAAAATTGTTTATTAAAAATGCTATTGCTATTATTCTCGATTGGGTATATAATGAACTCGGAGGTAAACAATGAAATATATATCAGCTAAAACCGCTGCCGAGCAATGGGGCCTGACTAAGCGACGCGTCCTTGTTCTTTGCAAGGAAGGACGCATTCCGGGAGCGCAACTGATTGATACAATGTGGCTAATCCCGAACGATGCATTTAAGCCTATCGATGCTAGATCGCTTAGATATTCAAACAAGGGAGAGACGGAAATGGAAACTTTTCCTCTTAAAACTTCTGTAAAAGCTAAAGGACATACTCCACAGTATTTAATGCACAAGTATTTTGCTAGACGCCCATATAATGTGTTCAACCATATTATAAAGCACTATACACAAAAAGGAGATATTGTCCTCGATTGCTTTTGCGGTGGAGGAGTAACGATCTTTGAGTCTGCAGCGCTCGGTCGAAAACCCATAGGTGTCGATCTGAACCCTCTTGCGACTTTCATCACAAGAATGCAGATGTTTAATGGAATTACATCTGAACTTCAAGATTTTTATTGTCACTTCTTATCAACGATTGAGAAAAAATATAGTGAGTGGTACCGTATTACCTATCCTGATGACAGCGGCACGATTGTTTGGGTGGAATGGGTATATGCAGTTAGATGTCCATCCTGCGGAGAAACTATTCTTTTAACTGAAGAAAATAAACAATCAAATGGCGTTTATTATTGCCCAAATCCAAAATGTTCTCATCATAAAAATGGTGTCAAACGAGTCCTTTGCGAGCCAGCCGGAAGCATTCCTCTTAGAGCAAAATATGTTTCTAACAAAACCCATAAGGAGACGGTAAGAACGGTTACGCTTGACAATATGCCTGTTTTCAAGACTAAGGATTTCTCTGCCATTCTTGGTTCTCTGAAGAAAAAACCAAACTTTGTCATCCCCAATGACTGGGACAGACAACACGAAGATAAACTTTCCGAGAAAGGCATTCTGAATTACAGAGACTTTTTTACAGATCGTAATTATACGTTAAACTGCCTAATATTTAATGAAATATTGAAACTAAAAGGAACAACAAAGTCTTTGATGAATGAGTATCTGTATTACCTCTTCAGTTCCTCGTTACGCTATACAAACAAGATGACGCGCGTTACCGAGAACTGGGAAGGAGGGAAGCCCACCGCTATGGACAAGCACGCTTTTTGGCTGCCAAATCAGTATGTTGAGACAAATATATTAGACGTCCTCAATCAACGTGCAAAAGCCATTGTTAAGGGGTGCGACTATGCCGCCTCAATACTGCCAGCGGATTTTACTGAAGTCAGCTCTTTTGAGGATATTCGTCTTCGCAATGCATATATGGTATTGAATCGCAATTCGGCTGATCTGCCAATTCCAAATGAATCGGTTGACATCATAATCACCGATCCGCCTTATGGAAGCAACGTTCAATACGCTGAATTGTCCACAATATGGAATGCGTGGTATTCGATTTATAACGGATTGGACTCATACATCTTCAAAGATGAAGAAGCGGTTATGAACCGAAAAACAAACTTTAATGGTTCAAAATCCGTTATGGACTACGAGAATCTTCTTTGCTCGGTTTTTACCGAAGGCGCAAGAGTCTTAAAACCAAACGGTTATCTTGTTTTCACGTTTAACAACAAGAACATCAAAGTCTGGGTGGCAATGCTTAAAGCGGTTGCTCGCGCCGGTTTCTATTTGCCGGAGGATGGCGTTGTTTTTCAGGATTATATTGACTCATACAAAAACACTGCCCATCTGCGGTTTTCGGGTAATATTCAGGGAGACTTTATTTATTCTTTTAGAAAAGGCGCTTCTTCTATTGATATTGATGGTACGAAAGGTTTTTTAACGTTAATTGAAGAATCAATTGAAGAATCAATTGAGAAATTGTTCCGACGCAAAAAGTCCTATACCACTCCTGAGTTATATCAAAAAATCCTTGCAACAATGACAGGTCGACTAATGAGTTATATACAGTGGCGCCTGTCTACAGGAACGCAAATTGAGGATGTTTCGGAATTGTCAAATGATTTTTTGGATAACGTTTTGAAACAACGGTTGGTTTACGATAACGGTATTTGGCAAAAGGAGTAAAATAGTATGAAGAACTGTCTTATGAACAACAAAATCTATTCATCGGAAGCCTTGCAAGAGTTCATCCTTTCCCTTGAAACGCAATACAACATTGAAAACGCACAGGAAAAGTATCATAATCTTGTCAACTTTTCCGCTAACGCTGCAGTTCCTTTTCATCAATGGTTTATTTATCGCGAAGGTTTTGCAGGCGAATTAATAGCCTCGCTTATCGCGATGTCTGGCGTCCAAAAAGAAGAGGTTGTCATTGATCCTTTTTGCGGTTCTGGCACCACTAATGTTGTAGCCTCAATGAATGGATACAAAACATTGGGTCTTGATGTTAACCCAATGTCTGCATTTATTTCAAACGCAAAAATAAAGTATTATGAAAAAAGAATCATTGATCAAGTGCGATTTCACGTTTCATTTTTGCGTAGCCACAAAACTGTGAGCAAAAAGCCATATTATTCAGATGTTGAAAGGTATTTTTCTGCTGCGAACTATCACGATCTTCTTGTAATTAAATCTTATATCGACTCGCTTCCGAACTCCAAGGCCAGAGATTTGATGTTTGTTGCCTACTTGTCCATCATCATAGATTGCTCTGATAGAAAACGCGATGGAAACGGGTTGAAAGTTAGACCCTCAAAAGTGACTGACGTATACGACTGCTATGAAAAGAAGATCGGCACGATTTTAAATGATATAACTGTCATAAAACCATGTTCTGCAGGCAAAAGCACCTGTGTGTATGAATCCGCCAATAATCTATGCACAGTATTTCAATCAATCTTCAAGGGATTTCAGGCAGGCGCAATAATCTTTTCTCCGCCGTATCCGAACTCATTCGACTATTTTGAATCATATAAACTCGAATTGGTGATGGGAGATTTTGCGAAAGGTTTGAAAGGACTGAACGAATTTAGGCAAAAAGCCGTTCGTTCTTTTGTTGGCGCTGAATCTCAATCCGAATGCGATGATTATGTTGATCTTATCGCTAAGGAGATAGAATCGGCTATTCCGGTTAAAGAACAACGTACAGGAAAAAAGGACGCTCGCACCAGAAAAGTACCTAATATGATTCGAGGTTATTTTTCTGATATGCATGAGACTATTCGTCAATGCTCAGGCTGTCTTTCTGCAGGAAAAAAGGTATTCATCGTAGTTGATCAATCGGCTTATGTTGGAAAAATCGTTCCAACCGATTTACTGCTCGCATATTATGGCGAGCAGGAAGGGTTTACAGTTGGCAGAATCATCAAGTGTCGTAACGCCCGGACTTCTACTCAACAACTAAATGAATTTCCATTTTTAAAAGCCTCGCTTCGCGAAAGCATCGTAGAACTGATAAAACAATAAAGTAAAGCGCTCGTAAAAAACCGAGCGCTCTAATTCCAGATTGTTTATCAGTATCCTTGATATTCAATAAACAGCTTTTTAATCATATCACGCGAACATTGTTCATTCTCCGCTAATTGTTCAATCTCCGCTGATTTATCCAACAGCGCGACAATTTTCTCATCGCCGCCTGGCAAGAGTTTGATTTCACTTTTCTTTGATTCCGCATCGAAAATATCATCCCAAATGAGGAGATGATTCTTTAAATAATTATATTGGTTGTAGACTGTTGTTCTTGTAGTCCAAATATCATCATAAGATAATGTTGTGTTAAATTTGAGGTTGAGAGCATCCAACTCGATCCTTTTGTTGGTATCGTTCAGAAACTCAATATTGGCATATGTGTCTCGTAAATCATTAACTATTTTAATTGCTTCGTCGACTCCTTTTTTACCAACGTTCTTTCCAATGTATAAAGAGTATCCCAGTTCAAATCTCGTGATATATTTCAGTTCGGCCAATACGCTCAGAACCATACGATAAGGAAACTTTGGAATTCGGGC
>JAZRTH010000141.1:0-14949 GCA_045651945.1 Thermoguttaceae bacterium | reverse complement strand
CTTCTTCAGCCGGTTTTTCCTCGGTTGGAGTGGCTTCTTCAGCCGGAGCAGCCGGTTCGACGTCTTCCGGATTTGGAGCCGTTATATCCAGAGGAATATCGTTGCGTTCCCCTTCTTTGGGTTCTTGAGTTTCATAAGAAGCGTAGTCCGAGAGCATTTTAACGACGCCATCTGAACTCAAAGCGGAAATTCGCATTTTTGCCTGTCTGGCATAAATGCTGGTTGGCCACTGAGTTGTCAGCTTTTTGTAATAATCGAGAGCTGTTTTGACGTTATCCTCAGCTTTTTCCGAAGTCGTAGCAACTTTCTGTTCGTAAACGCGCCCCAAGCCAAAGTACGCCATCTGCTTTGCTTCGTCTTTTGAAGAGTTAAGAGCAGCCTTGAAGTCTTTTTCCGCCTGAGTCAAATCATCGATTGCAGCAGCGCGGTCAGCAGGAACTTTTCCAACGGCTTCGGTCAAACGAGCGTTGCCAGCCAGGTTCCACGCCCAAGCGTTAAGAGGCGCATACGCATTCTGAGCGATTTCTTCCAGTTCAGCAGGACTATTGACGCTGCTGAAAATCTTCTCGGTAATCAAAGCCTCTTTGCTCTTGGCATTGATGGTGTAAACTTTGAATCCAATGTATGCCACTGCCAGAACCAGAACAGCTACCAGGATATGGGTTAAGTAAGGTTGAATCTTCTCGAACGCATTAAGCACTTGTTCTCCAAGATCGTTGCTTTCCATTTGACGTTTTTGGGTTTTATCCATGTTTTAAACCTAAATTGTAAAATCGTAAAATAAATAGGATTGTCGACAATACGGGTTCGACATAATGTTTCTATAATATACTCTGAAAATGGCATTTCGTCAAGAGAGATGGGCGGGTTGCAGAACGAAAAAAATGAAATTAGTCTAAAGATTGTCAACCAAAACTGGTTGAAAAGTCTCAAATTCACAGTTTATACCATCTCCTGCCCTCCATAAGCGCAGCATATAATTCATTTATAATCAAATGAACAAAATGTATCCCATATAATTAAAATAGGGTATAAATAACCCTCAGACGTCTCAAATAGAACTCACAACATCGTTTTTAGCTAAACAGATGTAACAACGGAACAATTTTAGAAACAAGGACGTTTGCAAGAAACAAAAAAACCCTTGCATGGAAATGCAAGGGCAATTTATCGGGGCGACTGGAATTGAACAGAGCGCAAAAGACCCGCAAAAACAAGGGCTTTTCAATAACGCCGATAATGCAAGCCCCCAGTTTTGCCCCCAGGTAAATTTTTATGAGCAGATTTTGACCCTGTTCGACCGACTGGAAGCAGACCAACAAGCCGCCCTACTGGAAACCTTACAAGGACGGATTCAGAGCGCGGCGGGAATATCCCGCTAAATGCTCTATTTGCCGATTCTGGGCGCTTGTAGGGTTTGGGCGCCTGTTCATCGGTTGTTTTATTACAAGCCCTATTCTTAACAAAAGGGTATTATCATGAAAAGAACGGAAACAAAACAACGGCGGGAAGCCGCCAGGGCGTCGCAGGCAATCAAGAGCTTGCGAAAACTGAAATTCATGCTATCGCTTGTAGATGAATGTTATTCTGACCCCGAGGAAATGGAATTTTCAGAGCTTGACGCAGGGAAAGACACTATCGGGGACAAAGTGGACGGCGTAAAAATGCCGGCGATTCAGTGTTTGATGGAAACTTATCTTGAAATTGTAGGAGAATTTGAAACGGTTCTTCCATACGTTGAAGCCGTCTTGAAAAATTCCAAACGCTGAATGACTTGACGCAGCGGCGGAAATGAGCCGCCAGGATTCGCCAGGCGCGATTCTGGGGCGGGTTTGGTTCGACCCGTCCGATTTATCGCCAGTAAACAACAAGCCCCCACGTGAAAGCGCTGGGGGCTTTTCGCTGGAATCCTCAAAGACGATGAAAGCCGGCGGCGCCGATTCTGATTGACGAACGCCGGCGATTCATCGAACGGGAAGCAGCGCCGGCGCCGATGGGAGCAAGAACGGGAACAGAGCCGGCGGCGGTTCATCAGTACCGCCGGCGCGATTCGCTGGAACAGACCCGGCGCGAGCCGGCGGGCGGCGGTTCGTTCATGCAGCCGGATTCAGGCGCAGCGCGGGCAATGTTAAAATAGATAAAAACATTCATAATTCATAATTCATTTATATGGGGAATTATGATTATTTATGAAAAAAGCCGTTTTGTGAACACGTCGCAGCCGTCCGACAATCGGAACAGGAAGCCGCGCCGGTTCCGGGCGCCGGTTTGGTTTGGTTCGTTGTTTACCCCTACAGCCGCGCCGGTTTGATTCTACAGCCGGATTAATTCCAGGGCGATTATTCAGACCGCCCAAAGCTAAAAGCCCTACGGCGCCCCGCTGGGGGCTTTTCCGTTGACGTCGCAGACGTCCGACCGGCGGCGGCAATCCACGCAGCGGAACAGAGCCGGCGCGATTCGCTACCGCGAGCGCAGCGGAACAGACCCGCCGGAGGTTCATCAGTACCAGGCGCGCCGGTTCCGTCTGTTCTATCCAGGGCGCAGACGTCCGACCGCCGGAACGGACGCTGAAGCGGTTCCGGGTTCCAGGTTCCGACCGCGCCGGCGAAATAATAATTCTTGAAAGCCCCGCCCCGTCTTGACCTACCTAACAGGGAGAGCGAAAAATTATTATTTATTGAATTAAATAATAATTCCCGACAGCCCCGGGCGCTCTTGAACTACCTAACAGGGAGAGCAAAATTTTATATTTTAGATAGAAAGTTGTATTTTTTAATAATTCCTGACAATCCCCCCACGTCTTGAACTACCTAACAGGGAGGGCAAAAAATCATATTTTACTGCCCATTGCATTTTTTGATTTTTGACAATCGGACGGAACGGGGGGGCTTTATTAGATTTTGATGATGGTATAATAAAATCAAATTCATTCGCCAGGGAATAGCTACCCCGTCTGATTCTTGCGCTGGAATCCCTCATTTTCCACGCGCAGGAATCAGGGCGATTCTTCCTTTTTTAATGGGGGTTCTTGAATGAAAAATCAATGGATTGAAAGAGACGATTTAGAAGCGGTTGCTATTCAAATTATCTACCAGATGAAAGACTGTACCGGCGTTTTTAGGGATTATGAGAATCATTTCTATATTGGAAAAGTTCCGCCGGAACACTACGGGAAAATTCAAACCCTGTTTTTCTCTGATTGGTTCAATAGAGCCAATGAGCAGGCGATTAAATCAAAGGAGTTGTTTTATTCAGGAATGAATATTATTCCTCTTTCCCGCTTGCCAGATGAAATATTAAATATCGTTCTGGAACGGCGCCGATTTACGGAACACCCAAACAGCCCTGAATACATTCTCCAAACGATTATTAAAGCGCTTGAAGAAAAAGACGAAATAAAAGCCGGTTTGAGCGTGCCCCCGGCGTCGCAGCCAAACCAGGAAGCGCAGCCAAACCAGGAACAGACGGCGGCAGCGGCGCAGCCGCGAGCCGCGAGCAGTTCGACCGATGGGGGAAACATGGAAAAAGAACTTTCAAATATTCATGGAATGGGACATACAGGGCGCCGGCGTATGATTATGAAAGACAAGTACCACTTGACAATATCGCAGATTTGGGAATATGAAAATCCAGGCGGCAAAAAATGGCTTGTATTGGACGCAGATTTGAGACACGCTATTACAAATAAAATCGATCAATCTATCAAAAGGGCGCGGCGTAAAAATCAATCTGAAAAATGACCAATTAAAAACCGGATTTTTCAATCCGGTTTTTTCTTTACTAGTAAAAAATTGGTAAAACGTTGGTATAAACGTTTGTAAGCATTATTTTGAAAAAGTGGGATAATGTATCGCGTAAACTCTGATTCGTATGCAGGGTTAAACAAGCGCCTTTTTTAAGGAGACGATATTATGACCCATTTATTAAACAAGAAGCAAGCCGCTGAATACTTGAACGTATCGCAGCGCACGCTTGACTATTTCCGCGAGCGCGGCGGTTTACCCAGCCACACCATCGGCGGGAAGTTGGTTCGATTCGATGAACGCGAGCTGGAACAATGGGCGCTAGGACGGAAACCCGGCGCCGGTTCCGACACGGACGCAGACAGCAACAAGGACAAGGAGGAAACGAAATGACCGACACGCCAAAAACCGACACGCCAAAAACCGACACTCAAAAAACCGCCCCAAAGACCGACCAAAAGACCGACCAAAAGACCGACACGCCAAAGACCAACACCCAAAAGACCGACCCCAAAAAACGCGCCAGGAAACCTTCTGAACGGCGCCTGACACCTGAAGCGCAGATGATGATTTTCCGGCGTATTGAAAGCAAGTTCTACGGTTCCCCCGCTGATTTGATTGAAGAAATTTTGGTTTATCTGAAATGCGTTATTCAAGGCATGCGAGCAAACCAGGCACGGGACACATTAACGGCAATTTCCCGCGCACTGGAAGCGCTCATTGAAGGCGAAAACGGAATTAAAATTCTCATTTCCAAAACAGTTGAAAGCGCCAGGGCGGAATTTGAAGCGGAACTCAAAGGAGAAAGCGATTTGCAAATGACACGGGAATTTCTTGACCGTAATTCAAGACCGTAATAATCAAATTTCCTGTATCGTAACAAAAAAAGCCGCTGGGGGCTGGGACAAGCCACCGGCGGCAAGTGATTCTTTTTTAAGGGACGCTCTTATTGTACCTTCAGAGCGTCTTTTGTCAAGGTACTAATTATGAAATCAATAAAAAATACAGCCAAAAAATATATTGAAGCGGGCTTGTCTGTTATTCCCGTCAATGATAAAAAAGCCCCGGTTAATCTTTCCAGTTGGACACCGTACCAGACCCGCCGGGCGTCCGATGACGAAATAAAAAAACTGTTTACCGGCGCCGGCGTTTTCGGAATAGCCGTTATTGGAGGGGAAATTTCCGGCGGTTTGGAAGTATTGGATTTTGACAGCGGCGGCGCGGTTTATCCAGGCTGGAAAGAGAAAATCCCGCCGGAACTATTCCAGAAATTGACGGTTGAAAAATCCCCCCACGGAATCCACGTTTATTTTCGATCGAACGCAGTAGAGGGAAACGCGAAATTGGCAAACGCCGAAAATAATTCGGTATTGATTGAAACGCGAGGAAGGGGCGGATATTGTATTTGCGCCCCCACGCCGGGCTATTCGCTGATTCAAGGTTCAATGCTGGAAATTCAAACCATCACGCCGGCGGAACGGGAAAAACTGATAGAAGCAGCGCGGGAATTTAACCAGGTTAAAAAGCAGCGTCCCAAAAAGACGGCGCCCAAAAAAACAGCGCCTAAAAAAGAATATCGGGGACAAGATTTTTCCCCCGCTGATTATGTTAGTGAAAACGGCGATATTCGGGCGATTCTGGAACGGAACGGCTGGAAGTTTGAACGATTAGCCCCCGATGGGAACGAACGCTGGAGACGTCCCGGAAAAGACGATGGGCACGGCGGAACGCTGAAAGAAAATGAAAACGGCGTTTTGCTCTTTTATCCGTTTACCACGTCTACAAAGTTCAAAGCAAACCAGGGCTACAATGCTTTTCAGGTTCTTTCAATTCTGGAATACAACGGGGACGAATCAGAGGCAGCGCGAGCGATTTGGAAAGAAATAAACCAGGAACGGCGGGCGGCGCAGACGTCGCAGACGGACGCGCAGCCGGCGCCGGCGTCCGATGGGAGCAGCGCCCACGCCGGCGATTCAAAGCGGGCGCAGAAAAGCCAAAAGCAGCGCGGGGAAGGTTCCCAGGTTCCGCTTGCTTATGATGGCTACGGAAATATTATCTACGGCAATATGCCAGCGCCGGCGCCTGAAGCCGTTGACGATGGAAAGCCGTTTTTGCCGATTATCAGACGCGCCAAACAGATACCGGATAAACCGATTAATTTTCTCTGGAAAGACCGCTTTTCTTATCAATTCGGGCTTATTGCCGGGCGGCAAGGTTTGGGCAAGTCAATGTTCGTCTGTTATATAGCGGCGCAGATAACGACCGCCAGCGTTAAAAGCTGGGGCGATGGCGCCCAATGCCCTACAGGTTGCGTTATGTTCTTCACGCCAGAGGGCGGGGAATCCCTCACTATACAACGGATTCGGAACATGGGCGGCAATACTGATAACCTTGTTTTTTACTCTGGAACAGGAAAACACTTGCGCCCCGATAATAAAACGATAGATACCGATATTGACCCCGTTGTAAGTGATACCGCCAGTTTGACGCAGGCGATAGACGCAGCGGAACAGGAAACCGGGCAAAAGGTTCATCTAATCATTATCGACCCAATATCGGATTTTATGGGCGATATTAAACAAAATGACAATGCTGAAGTTACGCAAGCCTTGCGCGGTTTGGATTATTTAGCCGTTGAAAAATCCATCTGTATTATCGGCGTTAAACACCTGAATAAAAACGCCAATACATCGGCGGCGGTTTATAACGTTGGAGGTTCAAACGCTTTTACCAGCAAGCCCCGGTTCGTCTACCTGCTTGACCAAACGCCGGAAAGCCGAAAAGCGGAATTGATGGGCGATTCATCGACAGAAAAAAGCCTTTTATTGGTTCCCGCTAAATGCAATGACTTCATTATTAAAAACTCTATTGAATTTATTCTTTCTGGGGGAGAGGAAAATTTTCACGTTGAAATTACCGACCTTTCAGGCGATTGGACGGGGGACGCTCTCCAATATGAATTGACGCTGATAAACGGCGGCGCGGCAAAAGGAAGGGGCAGACCGGCGAACGATGAACGGAACGCCAAAATTAAAGAAATGATTCTTAATGGGGCAAGCGATGAAGAAATAATCCAGGAAACCGGCGCCAGCCAAAGCACGATTTACAGAGAGAAAAAAAGAATCGAGGCGGATATAATAGCAGAAAACCTTTTGAGCATGGGCGGGGACGATGAACAGGAAGAAAAGCCTTCTTGAATGATAAAATAGGGGCTTTTAACCATAATTCTTTCTGAAATTTTCATAATTCCTTACATTATGGAATTATGAATTATGAATACTTTTACCCATTTTAACATTTTAGGGAAAATTTTATTTTTGCGTCTTGCTAGGGCTTGCGCAAAATTTCAAAGTTAATATAATGTAATTCACGATAATTCAAATATAGGAGAAAAACACGATGGCAAAAACAAGAAAAAATTCGTACCGCTTGCGATTCTCTATCGGCGATAAACGACCGGAATTTACAGCCCATACAAAGGCGGAACGGGATTCTATTGACCTTCATGTAAACCGTCTTATCAAGTCCAAACAAAGCGGCGTTTCTTGTCAGGAATCGGAAACATGGGCGCAGACAAGACCAAACGGCGCCTTGAAAGACTTCCTTATTCGCTGGGGCTTGCTAGAGGATAACCGCGATAATGAACGGACGCTGAAAGACCTGCTTGAACACTTCCAAAAGCGGGGCGTTAAAGCCGCTACGCTCTTGACCTACAAAGACGCCTTCCAAAATTTAACCGACTTTTTCGGCGCGGATAAACCTTTACAGACAATAGCCCCCAAAGACGCGAGCGATTTTGAGCATTATTTGAGAACAGCCGCTTATAACGGCGCGGGATACTCAAAAGCAACGGTTAAAAAACGGATTCAGAGAGTAAAACAGTTTTTCATTGAAGCGCGGCGCCTGAAGTGGATTATTGAAAATCCGTTTGAAGGAATACAGGGCGGCAATCTTGCAAACCCGAAAAAATGGCTTTACATTCCACGGGAAACCGTTTTGGAAGTAATGGAGAATACAGCCGATTTAGAAGCAAGAGCAAGAATAGCCCTTTGCCGATTCGCTGGGGCGCGAGGGAAAAGTGAATTTGATTCTCTGGAATGGAATCAAAGCTGGATTATTTGGAGCGCAGACGGCAAACAAGGAACGGTTCGACTTCATCGACAAAAAACAGAGGAATCAGGATATTCAGATACAATCGTTCCGATGGTTCCAGAGCTTGAAGCCGTCTTGCGCGATTTATTCGACAGCGCAGCGCCGGGAACAGTCAAAGTATTCAAACCGGTAAACAATCCAGGGAAGGTAATCAAAGACCAATTCAGACGGAACGGAATTGATATTTTGGAGCCGTACAATTTACGGCGCTCTTATTGCCGGGATTTGATGGAAAAGGGACTTGACCCAAAAAGCTATGAATACTACGCCGGGCACTCCTTGAAAGTTGCAATGCAATACTACCAAAGCTGGGACGATTTGAGAGCGCAGACAGCCGCCCCGAAAGTTTTGGAAGCCTTGACCGGTTCCGACTTACGCAAAAAAACAAGCCCCCAGTTTTGCCCCCAGTTGCCCCCCAATTTTGCCCCCAGCAACATTTCACAGCATAAAGCAACACCAAACGAAAAAAGCGGTTTGAGCCTTGAAAATAGGAGTTATTACAGGGAAACAAAAAACCCTTGCATGGAAATGCAAGGGCGGAATATCGGGGCGACTGGAATTGAACCAGCGGCCTTTTGACCCCCAGTCAAACGCGCTATCCAGGCTGCGCCACGCCCCGGTTGAAATAATATCAAGGGTAGACCCCTTAATTATTTCTTTATTCTAATATATCCACTTTTTCATTTTTGGCAAGGGGGGCGCTAAAGAAAAAAATCAAAAGTTCAAAAGAACTTATCATTACGCGAAAAAACATTGAACAAAAAATAAGAATATTCAGATATTTTCTCAATCAAACAATTTTACCTATTTATCGTATTTTATATTTAGATTGTCGTTTAGAACAATTACGTATAGGGCTTTCAAATAATTTTTTATTTTTAGAGAGTATTTTTCCCGATTCTCCCTAGAAATATGAGAAAATTTGTGGTATAATATATTAAATTATAGAATTGTACATTGATTAAAACTTTATTTTTTATTGTATAATTCCTTGTAATTTAAATTTTTTCGTAGCAGAGTTTCTGCTTTGTAGGTAAACGTCTTTATATAGGCGTTTGCAAAATTTGACGCTATACGACTCTTTCCTGTCCAGAAAGGGCGTTGTTTTTTTAATCCTTGTTTTTTTAGGTAACACGATGGCAAAACGAAGAGTCAATTTTGTTGCTCTGTTAATTATCCTGCTTGTGATCTTGTCCATTATTCCGGCAGCTTATTTGTTTCGGAAGTTTCAGGTGAAACGCAACGCCTTCAACGAATACAAATTGGCTGAAGAAGCCATTGCTAACGGCGACGACAAAAGCGCAGTCAATCATCTCAACACATACATTCATTTTTATCCTGAAGACCCGGCGGCTTATTTGAAGTACGCAGAAATCTCCGCACGTCAGGCAAATGACAATATCAACGTTTTTCAATTGCAAAAAGCGGCTCTGGACGCTCAGGAAAAGGCTTTGCGTTTCCAGGAAAACCGCGACCACACAGAAATCCTTCGCAATCTCGCCGACCTGTGTAAAAGAACTCGCCGATTCGACGACGCAATCAAGCACTATACCGCTTTGACCAAAGAGTATCCCAACGATATGAAAATGCTTCTCGATATGGCAGACTGCAAAGTCGCCATTAACAAGTATCGCGAGGCGTTGGACAACCTTTCGATGATTGTTCAGCGAGATCCCACTTTCTTGCAAGCCTATCTCCGCAGCGCAGAAATCTACGCTGACAACATGTCCAACCTCAAAGACGCCAAAATCATGTTGGATAAAATGACCGATTCAAACGGTCGTTCTGCGGAAGCGTACGCATTAAAGGCAAGATTTTTAGCTGATCACGACAGTTTGGAAGACGCCAAAAAAGAGCTTGTCAACGCCAACGGCATCAATCCGGAAGACAAAGAAACGCTGGTTGCAAACGTCATGATTGCCATGCAGGACAAACGTTATCCTGATGCTGACACAGCCTTGGCAACATTCCAAAAACTGTATCCGGAAGACGAACGAGGTCTGAACCTTCGTATGCAGTTGGAATTACAGCGGGACCGTCCGGAAAAGGCTGAAGAATACGCTCGAGCCAACGCTGAAAAAGAAGACACTGCCGTTGCGAAGTTTAAATTGCTGGATATTCTTATCAAATCCGGAAAAATCAATGACGCCAAAAATTATCTGGATGAATTAAGAAAAAAGAATTACCCTGCTTTTATGATAGAATTCTTTGACGGTCAGATCTCGCTTTATAAAAAGGACTGGCGCGCCGCTGTTACACATTTCAATAAAGCGCGTTTGGAAATGCAAAGCGTTCCTGAACTTCGCGCTCAAACCCAGGTCTATTTGGGCATTTGTTACGAACAGCTGGAACAATACGACCTCCAGCTGGAAATGTTTAACGAAGCTCTTAAAGAAATTCCGCAGTCCGTTCGCGCCAGAACCGGTTACGCTCTGGCGTTGTTCCATTTAGGCCGTAAGGCGGAAGCGCGCGAGCAGTTGGTTAAAGTTAAAGATCAAATTGGCGAAAACGCTTTCCTGTCAGATCCGCGTCTGAAGGCAATTTTCTATCAGTTGGAACTGGCTCGTCAGCAGCAGCTGCCGGAAGACCAGCGTTCAGAAGTCGTCTTGAAAATGCTTGCAGACAACGAAGCGGGAGAAGTCAAGTTGGACGACCCGGTTCAGGTTTTGGCTCGCTGTGAAGTTCTGGTTAAAGACAGAAAATTCGATGAAGCGCAAGCGTTGCTCAAAAAGGCGCTGCAGGACAATCCAAAGCAGGCGTCTTACTGGTCGGCTCTGGCGATGGTTGCTATCCTGCAGGACAATCTCGAACAGGCAAAAGAATATATTGCTCAGGGGAAAAAGGAGGTTGGTTACTCAACAGCCCTGTTAAACGTCGAGCTGAAAGAAATTCTGGCTGAGGGTAAAGTGGGGGCAACGCCTAAAGTAGACGCTCTGCTTAATGAAATCAGTCTTCTTCCTGTTGAGAAAAAGATTTCAGCGTTAAAATCCATTTCCGAAATGTACGTTGTTTTGAATGAATTCAATAAAGCTCAAGACGCTCTTCAGCAGCTTTACGAACTCAATCCGGACAATACAAACATTCTGCTGAGAAAGTTCCTTCTTGCCAGAGCGGCAAACGACGAAGCGCTTATCAATCAAACGCTGGAAAAAGTCCGAACTGTAATCGGCGAGAAAACAGGCGAATACCAGTTTGCCGTCGCCGCTCAGATTGTCTGGCAGATTCGCAACAACAAACTCAAAAAAGACTCTCTCCTTCGCGCCAAAGATTTGCTTAAGGTGGCGTATCAGGCGAGAACCAACTGGATTGAAATTCCGATGCTCCAGTACGAAATTGCCATTTTGGAAAACTCCAATACAGACGCCATCGCAGCGTTAAACCGCATGCGTCAACTGGGTTCGTTAACTCCGAAACAGAACTCGCAGCTGGTTTACCTGTTGTTCAAAGAGGGTCGTTTGGATGAAGCAAAAGCAATTCTCGCCGACATGGGCCGCATTCAGGATCCCAAACTCAATCGTTTGAAGGTCTCCATTGAAGCGACAACCGGCGACATTAACGACGCGTTCGAAACGGCAGAGCGAATTGCTCGCGACAGCGACAATTCTCTGGAACAGCTCTGGCTGGGTCAGATTGCTCTTAAAGCCGGCAAGCTGGACGAAGCGTACAAAGCGTTAAAGAAAGCGGTCGAGCTTGATCCGAAAAACGTCGACGCCGCATTGGGGCTGATTACTGTCATGAAGGAGAAAAAAGATTTCTCTGAAATTGACTCTTTGATTTCCGCCATGGACAATCAATACGAGGGAGAAAGCCTGGCTTTGGCAAAGGCGGAAGCCATGAAAATCAAAGGCGACGCTCCGAGAACGTACGAGTTATATAAGGAAGCTCTGGATAACAATCCGCACAGCTTGCCGCTGCTCTACGGCATGAGTCAGTTCCTGCTTCAAACCACTCGTCCGGACGCGGCAATGCCATATCTGCAAAAGATCATGCAGCTCAACGACGAACAGCCGGATCCCAACAAAACGCGTCTTCACTGGGCAAGACGAAACTTTGTCCGTTTGCTTCTGTCAATCAACTATAATATGGAAAATCAGGCGGAAGGCATTAAACTCTTAGACGCCAACATTGCTGAAAGTGAAACGCCGTCTCTGGAAGACGTCAAAATGAAGGCGATTATTCTGGTTTCCTGCAACAACCCGCGCGACCGCGGCAAAGCCATCAAGCTGATGGAAAGCATTATCAAGCGCGGCGTCAAGCTTGAACCGGAAGAGCAGTTTATTCTTGGACGTCTGTACAACGAAGCCGGTAAATGGGACATTGCTCGAGAACAAATGCAAGACCTTTGCGTTCGCGAGCCAAACAATATTCGTTACATTACCGAATTCGTCAGAATGATGCTCCGTCGAAATCTGCCGGTTGAAGAAATTCAGCCGTACATTACGCGTCTGGAACAGAACTTTCCCAAGACGATAATCTCCGTTCTGCTTCGTTCTGAATTATTGCATATTCAGGACAAAGACGCCCAGGCGGCAGACATGCTCATGAATTACTTCAAATCCATTGCAGACACTCATGAAGAAGAAATGCCGATTATTGCTCGTCAGCTTAACCGAATCGGTCAGGTAACCAAGGCGGAAGAGGCGTTCAAACTGTATATGGAAAAGAATCCAAAGGGCGCGCTGGACTATGCAGACTTCCTTGCTCGACGCCGACAAATTGACAAGGCGATTGATTTGCTGACAAGCTTGAAGAACAACTCCAACTTTAAACCCGAGGAAATTCTTAAAGCGCTGCTGGATCTGCTGCGGGTCAATCCGCGTCAGCCTACTCCGGAACAGCTCAAAAAGGTCAGCGACATACTTGACGAATACGCAAAGGAAATGCCAAACAATCTTTCCATTCGCGTTCAGGTTGCTGAACTGAAGATGCTGGAAGGCAAAATTGACGAAGCGGAAAAGATTTACGAAGACATTCTTCGAGAAGAATCGCTGTCCGACTGGCAAAAAGTCGTTGTTTACAACAACCTGTCATACGCGTTGTCTGTAACAGGCAAAAACCCGCAAAAGGCGTTGGATATAATCAACGAAGCCATCAAGATTCACGGTCCGGCAGAATACCTGCTCGACACGCGCGCTTTGGCTCTGCTTTCGTTCAACGACAGAGATCCTGCCAAACTGACTTTGGCGGTTTCCGACCTCGAACGCGCGGTTGCCAAAAACCCGACGGCTATTTATTACTTCCATTTAACCAGAGCGTATCTGGCGAACGATGACCGCGAAAACGCCAAGGCGACAATGGATATTTGCCGCAACCAGTACGAAATGACTATCAACGACGTTCCGAAGCTTGAACGCAGCGAATACGGACGAGTGCTGACGAACCTGTAATTTATGGAGTGCGACGCCTTGGCGTCGCTTTTCCAAGAATAAAAGTTAAGAATTCCCAAAAACGTAATTCGTGCAAATAACGCAATGAAATGTTTATATGAATCTATATTTTCATTGCGTTGTTGGCACGAATAGTCATTTATTAACGTTCGCATCGGAACTGGTAATGAAAGCGACGGCAAGCCGTCGCACTCCATATATGGACAAGCAATATATAGATTTTGTCGTTCAAACGGCAATCATGCTGTTTTTGATTCTCAACCCGCTGGGCAACATTCCCGCCTACGCTGGAATCATGCACGATTATTCTTCAAAAGATTATTATCGTATTATGATTCGGGAAATGCTTTTGAGTTTGGGAATCCTTCTGACGTTTTTGTTCTTTGGCGCAAAGATTTTGGCTCTGCTGCATATTTCGACCATTGCGTTGTCGATTTCCGGCGGGATTATTCTCTTTAGCGTTGCGGCAAAGATGGTTTTTGGAACGCATGAAGTCAAGGGCGGCGTTCGTAACAAAGAGCCGTTTTTTGTTCCCCTGGCGTTTCCGCTCTTTGCCGGACCGTCGTCAATTACGATGGTGATTCTGACTCGCGGCGCTCCGTACTCGCCGCTGTCCGGACTGCTGCTGGCGGTACTTATCGCCTGGCTGCCAGCATCCGCGATGCTGATTGCCGCCCGGGTTATCGAAAAGGTTTTAGGCGTGAAAGTTCTGGACGCTCTGGAATCGTTGATGGGGTTCCTGCTGATGGTTATGGCGGTTCAGATGATAATCAACGGCTTGGGACTGGCGTTCCCCGGCTTTTTGAAATAGGCGGCGAGGCTCCGGTTCTTGTCGGGAGCAATTACGCAAGAGTTACAACGTTCGCTACGCTCACACCCACGGGTTAACACCCGTGGCTCGCCTAAGTATTCTCGCAACTCGCAACTATTTAACCGCGTTGGAAACAATCGTTTTGACTTCTTCCAGCCACGCTTTTCTCTGTTGGTCGTCGGACAGGATAATCGACGTAAAGTTGACGTAGGTTACGTCGTCCAGATTGACCGTATTGGCAATGATGTTTGTCCAGAGGTTGCGAATCGGGTCGTGATTGAACTTCTCCTCGATGTCCGCAGGCGTGTTGGCAGTGGTAAAGACGAACGTCTTTTTCCCGCCGAGAAAGCCTTCCGGTCCTTTTTCTGTAAACCGGTAGCAGACGCCCTGTCGAACGACTCGGCTAATCCAGCCGACCAAATTTGCCGGCGGCATTCCCCACCAGTTCGGATGAACGAAAACCAGCACGTCGGCGGCAAACAGTTCGTCGATGGAGTTCCGAATCGAGCCGTCGAGTTCGTCCAGGCTTTTTTTCAGTTCCTCGGTCGTCAGATTGGGATCGAAATTCTCGGCGTACAGGTCGTGAACAACAACGTCGGCGCCGGCGGCTTTCAGAACGTCGGCGGCGGTGGAGGCAATCGCTCCGCAGAAACTGGCTTCCGACTGCGGATTGGATAAAATAATCAAAGCTTTCATGGCGAATAATCGTTTGTGGTTTCAGGTTTAATTCAATATTGTTACTGGCATTATACACGAGAAATCAAATTGTACCAGCCCCCGGGCGGCGGCGAGTATGCTTACGGGGGGCGGGTATTACCCGCCATTTTTTCGCGGACAATGTCCGCTCCCCAGAAAC
>JAZRTH010000140.1:0-1540 GCA_045651945.1 Thermoguttaceae bacterium | reverse complement strand
GCAAAGAACGCAAAGAACGCATAGTTTTTAAAACTTCGCGAACTTTGCGGACTTTGCGTGAGTCTTTACCGGGCGGCTCTACGCAGCCCGGTTCTTTTTTAGATAAATGCTCTCGTTACGCCAGAGCGTCGCCCAGAATCTCGCGCAGAGCTTTCTCGTAGGCGTTCGCCTGTACGAAGAAGCCATAGTCGTTGGCGTGACAGTTATCCATGGTGCCGTCGCCGTCTTCCGGCATCTGGCTTATGCCGTCAAGATAGTACAAGCCCTTAACGCCGTCGGCAACGAGTTTTTCGTAACCTTCCCGGTTGGCGACGCCGCGGGGGTCTTTCTCGTCGGCAAAATCTGACCAGCAGGATCTAAACGGGGCAGGGTACCCTTCTACAATCAGAATTGGCGTGTCGGGATGCGCTTCTCTCAATTTGAGAACGCCTGGAACGAGCCGTTCCCGAATCAGTTCCGGCGTCATGTTGCGGTTGCAGTCCAGAACGTAGACCGACGGGTCGAGTTCCGCAAACGCTTCCATCATAACCGGCTCCATCCTTCCGTTCCCGGAAAAGCCGAAGTTCAAGACGTGCATGTCCAGCCGGCGCCCGGTCATGGCGACAGCGCAGTTGGCGGTTCGGGAAGAACAGCCGCCCTGTAAAATCGACGTCCCGTAGAACAGAATCGGCTTGAGCTTGCGAGCCGGCGCCGCTTCAAAAATAGCACCCTTTCTGACGCCGATTCGGAACTTGGAAATCCCGTTGTACGTCGGGAAGTAAATCATGAATTCCCGTTTCCCATCCGGAACGGCTGCGCTGCGAATCGGCTGAACAACGAGGCTGTTTGAAAACTTACCGCCAATCATCTGGGCGAATCTCCATTTACCGGACGAATCGCGGCCGTAAATGTCGACGCCGCTTTTCCCGGTTGCCGGCATGTGATACATCGCCAAGTCCTTGTTCCGCAGTTCAAAGGAAATATTCATTGGGCTGTTTGTAACAAATCGCAGAGCCATCCCGGCGGAAGCGCACGCCAGATTTCGCACTGCTGACGGAACTTTATCCATCCATCGTTTCGGGAACCGGTCGAACGGCGTATAGCGTTCTTCCCCTTCCCAGGCGCGCCCTTCGATGGGCATAGTCGCCGCATCGTACCAAACCCAGCCGTCTTTCTCTTCCACCGGATTGAACCCAATTTCCGGCGCGGAGGGGTCCTGCTTGACTTCTTCCGCCTTGACCGCCGCCGCAGCCATCGCGCCTGCAACTGCCGTCGTCTGAATAAACTGACGTCGTAACATTATAATCTCCTTTCGATATTGAAAATTTTTGAAATCTGTCAGAACGTACGTTTATTATAAACCGTCAACGAGAAAAAATCAACCGGGAACGGGGGGAGGAGGGGAAAAATATTTTGGAGTGCGACGGCTTGCCGTCGCTTTCATAACCAGCGCCGTCGCGAACGACGATAAATATTAATTCGTGCCAAATCGTCCGGAAAAAACGTATTAGTCCCGATTGTGTTCTTTGTGTTCTTTGTGTTCTTTGTGGTTTAATTTCTT
>JAZRTH010000139.1:0-3635 GCA_045651945.1 Thermoguttaceae bacterium | reverse complement strand
TGGTCCTCGGCTTTGAACGCGACGCTTTCCAATACGACTACATTCTCGCCGGGAGCGGATCAGACGATTACCTGGAGCGGCGTTTTGTCCGGCTCCGGCGCGATATCCAAAACCGGCGCGGGAGCTTTAACGATTGTTGCTGGAAGCGCCGGACAAACCTATACCGGCGGTACAACAGTTTCTGCTGGTACGCTGAACCTTCAGGGAACTAACCAAGGTAAGAGTTCTGTTGGAACAGGCGACTTGACCATCAATAGCGGCGCAACCGTCGTAGCCCAATCTCGTAACGTTTTTGGAAGCGGTTCTGCAGACAATATTCCCAAGGTTATTATCAATGGCGGTACGTTGACTCCTAAAGAATATTTACACATGACTATTCTTGATATTAATGCTGGAACTATCAATAGTCATGGGTCGGGAGACGGTTTGGATTTTAACAATCGAAATGGGACTATTACTTCTACAGGCGCTTCCTCAATCGCTTCCAGAATTAATAACAGGTCAACATTAACTATCGATGTTAAAAATGGTACGCTTAGTCTTACCAACCATCTTGACAATGGTCAAGGCACTACTAACAAAACAATTAAAACCGGCTCTGGATTGCTTACCACAAGTGGATGGATTAACGCTCATGTCGATGTTCAGGAAGGAACGCTTAAGCTAACAGGCAATATGGGCTCTGGCAAGCGGTTTAACGGAGAAATCACCATTGCTCAAGGCGCTCTGTTAGATTGCGCGGCAAAAGATACGCTCGGATACGGTTCAGCTAATACCGTTATGAAAATTTACGGTACTATGGACAGTACAGTGGAAAATGAAACACTCAATAACACAGAGCTTCACATGTACGGCGGTACGGCGAAGGCAACCAGCGGCAGTACATTCGACATTTTAAATACGGGCGTGAAGTTTTATTCGTACGCTCTTCCAAACGCAGAAACCACCACCGTTTCAACGATCTCTCCCACGCTGCTTCTTCGTCATAACGGTACGCTTCCAATTGACACCGCCGCTAATTCGCAGTTGAATTTGACTGGCGAAATTACGGGACATTATTATAATGGTAGTGGTTATACAGATTACACTTGTTCTGTTACAAAACTTGGCGATGGAACGCTGAAACTTTCCGGCCCGAACTCCTATAAGGGCGAAACGATTGTTTCCGCAGGCGTTCTGGAATTAACCGGCGATGCGGTTGTCGCTAACGGTCTGACGACGGTAGGGGATAACGGAACGTTGGTATATAATGTGGCGGAAGGACCGTCGAAATTGCTGACGTTTAACAATTCTAACAAGTTAGTCAGTACCGGTACAGTAGAAAAGACTGGCGCTGGAACACTGCAGATTTACGCTGCTTCAGCTGGACAGGTTGACGCCAGTCATTTCCTTGTTTCGTCCGGTCGTCTGGATATGAAAGAGTACTACAAAGGAACGCTGGAAGTCGGTAAAAAACTCGACGAAGGATATACAACCGCAACGTTTTCGCCGGGCAACTCGGTCGGTTCGTTGACAATTGACGGCGTTTTTACGCTCAATCCGGGTTCAACGCTGTTGATGGAGCAGGACGCCACCGGCATGGATACGCTCATCGCCAATCAGTTCAATATTGCTGACACCGCGATTGTTGAATACGTCTTTACGTCTATTCAGCCCGGCGCAACGTACGAAATCTTTAGCGATCCGAATGGTCTGGAAGGTAAATACGCCGACGTTAATTATTGGAGTTCGTTCCTGACGCCAGGAGACGATTATTACTGGGACATAACGATAGTCGGCAACTCCGTTTTCGCGTCTGTAGACGCCAACGCCATTCCGGAACCGTCGACCTGGGCGCTGCTGATTCTCGGCGCCGCAGGAATGCTGTACTGGCGGAAAAGAACTCGAAAATAGTAAATACGCAATCGTAAAAAAATAACGTAAAGCGGGAGGAGACTCCCGCTTTTTCTTTTGCGGACTTCGTCCGCGACCCGGAAGCGTTTTCGGCTGCGTCTCAGTATGAGCACAGGGCAAGCGCCCAAGGGGAGCGGTTATTGGCAAGCGCGCGGCAGCGCGGACCGGCTCCCCCGCCATCGGGGGCAGGCGAGGACGCCTGCGGTCGACGAGGACGTCGACCCTCCGAAGCGCTTACGCGTCCCCCCTGTTCATTTAAAAAATATTTCGAGTATAATAGCGAATAGGAAACAAGAGTCATTTTTTGATTTTTCCGGCAACCGCAAACCACAACGTATAAAAGCGGTAAGTTGTTAGGACGCAAAACGCGAGCAGAATCCCTTTCTCGCAACTCGCTACTCGCAACTCGCAACTTATCAAACTCGCGATTGCCGTAAGAATCATCTGTTCAAACCAACAGGAGAAATAACATGAAATCGTTTTCAGGACAAGCGCTGGCGCTGACGGCAGCGCTGTTGTGCATTTGCGGGATTGCAGCGGCTCAGGACGCCCCGGAGTCCCCTGCTCCGCTGGGCGACGTCTTGCGCGCGCCTTCCTATCCGCTGGTCGTACACGACCCGCTGTTTAGCATCTGGAGTTCTACCGACAATCCCGGCGACGCCTATACAAAGCACTGGGCGGGTCAGGTTTCCTGCATTACCATCATGGCAAACGTCGACGGCAAATCGTACATGCTCATGGGCAAAGCCCCGAGAGAACTCGAAGAAGGAGAATTGAAAACCGAAGTCGCTATTCTCAAGCCGGAATCCATTCGCGTTTGGGCGACCAATACGGTTTACACGTACAAGGCGGACGGCGTCGAGATTGTCATGCGGTTTCTCTCCCCCATCCTGCCGGACGATTTAATGATCCTCTCCCGACCTGTTACGTACTTGACTTGGACGGTCAAAGCGACAGACGGCAACAAGCACGCGGTTCAGATTTACTACGACAGCACCGCGGAACTGGCGGTTCGAGACGTCAATCAGAAAGTCGCCTGGTCGCGCCCAGCGAGCGAGACCATGACGGTTATGAAGTTCTGGAACGTCGAACAGCCGATTCTGGAAACCGCCGGCGACCGTCACAAGATCGACTGGGGCTACCAGTTCGTCGCCGTACCCAATCAGCCGGACGTCCAAACGGTTTTCGCCGCTGACGACGTCTCGCGATTACAGTTCTATCAAACCGGGACAATTCCTGCCAAAGACGACAAGAAGTTTCCTCGTCAGGCGAACGACCGATGGCCCATGATCGTCGTCCGGTTCAGTCTGAACGAAGTCGCCGACCAGCCGATTGAACGGCGGCTGATGATCGCCTACGACGACGAGTACAGCGTCAACTACCTGGGCATGAAACTGCGCCCGTACTGGCGCAAAGACGGCGCGGAAATCATGTCGGTTTTGAACCTGGCAGACAAGCAGTACGAGGAGCTTGTAAAGCGCTCGCTCGACTTTGACGCTCAGCTGTACGCAGACGCGGCGAAAGTCGGCGGCGACAAGTACGCTCAGCTGCTTTCCATGACGTATCGTCAGGCGATTGGCGCGCATAAGCTGGTTGTCATGCCCAACGGAACGCCCCTGTTCCTCTCCAAAGAAAACGGCAGCGGCGGGTTTATCGGCACCGTAGACGTTTTGTATCCCACCACGCCCGTTTTGGCTCTGTTTAACGTGGAACTGCTCAAAGGCACAGTTACGCCCATTTTC
>JAZRTH010000138.1:0-4554 GCA_045651945.1 Thermoguttaceae bacterium | reverse complement strand
AAAACTGCGGAAAGAAGTCCTGCGGCGGCGTCAAGCGTTGGGCGAACAAGCTCGAGCGGAACTGAGCGCCCGAATCGTCCAGCGCGTTGAGCAAGACCCGGACTGGCGCGCGGCAAAGGTCGTCTGCGTTTACGTCTGGTTTAAAGACGAGGTGCAGACGGACGCTCTGATCCAATCCGCCTGGCAGGACGGCAAAACCGTTTGCGTCCCGCGGTGCGGCAAAGATGGCGAGGACAAAATTGTCCTGCATAAAATCCGCTCTTTTGACAACCTGGCGCCCGGCGCATACGGAATTCGAGAGCCGATTCCAGACCGAACTCGCGTTGTTGCGATTTCGGACGTCGACGCGTTTATCGTTCCCGGCGTCGCGTTCGACCGACAGGGAAACCGGCTGGGCTGGGGCGGCGGTTTTTACGACTGGACGCTCAGCCGCGCCAAAGGGGCGAAAAAAATCGCTCTGGCGTTTTCCTGCCAGATTGTCGACTCTCTCCCGATGGAACCGCAAGACGTCAAAATGGACAAAGTCGTCTGCGAGGAATAAACCCTAAAAATATTTTCCCGTCCCGGTCGTTGACAAAAAATCCAATCAAGATTATAATAGATAACAATTTGTGAAAGCGGCGCAAAACAATCCAACAGCGCCGTAGCTTGCCCAATCCCCCCCGAATCGTTTTTTCCCAATATTTCCCATGGCGCCGCGTCAATGGTACATACAGTATAACGACTCCGTACTTGGTCCGTTTACATCGAACCAACTGCGAAAGATGGCGGAACGCTCCCAGATAACGCCGGACGTCAAAGTTCGCGTAGGCGAGAACGGGGCGTGGCGTTTGGCGTCGTCCGTTAAAGGACTTGTTATTAACGAGGCGCCGACAAGCGATTCCATGTCGGGAGAATTGTCGTCTGAGGACATCCCTGCTCCAGAATCCAGTCACGATTCCAGCTCATCGAGCGAATTGTCGTCAGAATCTTTTGAAGACGCAGCTTCTGAGCAGTCAGAGTCTTCAACCTCTGTTGGCGAAATGCCGTCAGAGGCGCCGCCTATTCCGGGTGAAGTCCCTGTTCGCGGAACGGTTCCCCCTCATGGAGATATTCCAATTCGCGGGGATGTTACACCTCCGCAATTTACCCCGATCGGCGAAATGCCGTCTCCGCCTCCTCCAATTGAGGGCGACGAACTGGGCAGAGCGCATTCTTCGAGCGGACGCGCAGGAAGAAAAAAACAGTCGCGAGACGCTATTCCCGCTCTGATTCATGCGCTTATCAGTCCAGACGAAAAGATTTTATACGCTGCTCATCCGGCGTTTTCCGTTCTGCTCATTCAGGGCGGACTGACGCTGTTAGTCTATGTTCTCTTCGGCATTATTCCCGCTTCGATAATGCTTTCCAACAAAAGCGCCAACCCCGGCAGCAGCTGGCTTGTTTATTCAACATTGGCTCTGATAATTGTTTTGACTATCCATTATTTACGATGGGTTCGTTCAAGTTACGTTATCACGACGGAACGAACGTTCATCAAAAGCGGCGTCTTTTCCGTTGACATTGGCTATATTTACAACGCCAATATTCAGATGCTTAAAATCCGCACCGGGTTAATCGATAAAATTTTACATCTAAACACCATTGAACTTCGCACTTCTGCCGGCTATTTATCATTGCGATGGATTCCACTGACAGAAGTTTTGCAGTTTTATCGGAAATAGATTTGTACAAAAGCGTTTGTCACAAAACAAGCGCATATCATTCCTTTCCCCCTGCCCTGCCCCAACCTATGAAAAGACTTTTTACATTGCTTTCCATTTGCGCTGTTATTACAGGAACGTATTTTGTCATGGCTGACGACAACCCGGCTGAAGATAGCGGTCCGGTTGTAACAGACCCGTCTAAAGAGCCCATCGAGGCAAAACTGTCCCCGTGGGAACAGCGCGCGGCAGAGCGTCCAAAACGTCTCTGGGCGGAATCCTTCCTCTGGTGCGAAGCCCCCAAAATCGAGGTGGAGTCCTGGTACAGCAACGAACCCAAACCCGGTTACGAAAAGAAGTACATTCTCCTGGAAGTCTGGGCGACGTGGTGCCCGCCGTGCCGCAGAACGCTGCCTATGCTCAACCACTGGCAGGAAAAGTACGGCAACGAACTGCAGGTCATCGCCATTTGCGAAACCGGCGCCAAGGAAATCGACGAGCTGGTCGGCGACGTTAAAGGCAAAGACCTCAAATTCGCCGTCGGCATTGACCTTCAAAAAAGAACTTACAAAGCGCTGGGCGTTTTTGGGATTCCGCACGCTGTTATTATCGAACCACAGTACGGCTGCGTCATTTGGGAAGGCATGCCCAATCAGCCCGGACACGAACTGACAGATCAAACCATCGAGAAGATTCTGGCTGTCGGGCGTAAACTTCGCGCCAAGCAAGCTTCTGAAACGGAATCTAAGTAAAAACGAGTGTAAAAACAAACAATGAGTGAACGCAATTGGGCAGCAGCAACCAACGGTTCGTCGGACGAACAGACAGACGAACTGGCTCCGCTCGTTACGCGTTCACTCAAAGAATCTTTGCCGCCAGACGTCTGGTTTGTTTGCTGGAACAGCTTTTTGTGGGGATTGGGCAACACGCTCGTCTCGACAACGCTGATTATCTACATCGTCTTTGGTCTGGTTGACCGTTCCAGCTTTTCCTGGCTGTTTCTGACAACCGCTGTAATTGCGGCATCGCCGAGAATCGTTGGCGTTTTAAGAGCGTTCGCGCCCAAAGCGCTGGGCGGCAAACGGTTCATGGCGCAAAAAGCGGCGGGATATCTAACGCTTTCCGGTCTGACGTTAAGTCTGATTCCATTTCTCGTTCAGTTGGAAGGACGGGCGTCTGTTACAGTTCTGATTATCGGTTTGATTCTGCTCTGGTCGACTCATCACTTGAATCAGTACATCGGCACGATAGCTATCAACTGCTGGATTGGCGGGCATACGCCAGACAGCGTTCGCGGGCAATTCTACGCCGCCAAAAATCGTTACGAACTGGCAGGCGCGATGCTGGCTTCCGGGCTGGCGTTTTACTTTAAAGACTATATTTTTCCCATCGACCGGCTCCTGTTTTGGGCGTGGACGGGCGCGGCAATTATTATTCTGTCCAATATCCCACTGCTGTTTTGCTCTTCAGACGCTGGAACGTTCGAGCGTCAGCCGGACATTCAATCCAAAAAGAATCAGACAAAGCCGTCAACGCTGTCGACTCTGTTCTCGCCGCTGCATTTCAAAACGTTTTGTCTGTTTTTGCTGTACGGGATTGCATTCAGCTTTACCAACGGGCTGACGCAAACGTCTCAATACGAATATTCCATACACGGTTTGAAAATCAGTTACGAGTTTTCTCTTCTGCTTATCGCGATAAGCCGACTGGGACATTGGTCAATATCGTGGTTTATCGGCCGCTGGTTAGACAACGCCCTTCAATCAACGATGATAATTTCCCAATTCGTCGTCGCCGTTGGTCTTTTCTTTTTAGGCGTTGCAAACGAGAATTTCTACTACGTCCCGATTTATCTCAGCTGGATTTGCTGGACGGGCTACGCGGGTTTGAACGTCGGCGTTCCGAAACATCTGCATCGGCTGTCATACGAAAACGGCGCCCGCGCCGCAACGTTTTCTCTGTATTACGCCATCGGCGGAATCGCGTTTTCCATCAGCCTGATTCTCTCCGGCGCCGTTCTGGACTTCCTGAGCTTTTCGTTCAATCTCGAAAACGTCACGTTATATGGAATTCCCCTGTTTGCGTTGATTCTGATTGTCGGCGCGTTTTTACGTCTGCTTCTCGCGCCGCTGCTGGGAATGGCGCTTAATTCGACAAGCGAGACAGAACATAAAGAATCGAAAAAACGACAAACGAATTAATCGTGTTAGCGTCTTCCTGTTCATTGGAAGACGCATTCAGCTATTGTTCATCTCAGTGCAATTATCATAACAGAAATTACTGGAACATTTTTTCCCCGCGATGATCATAGAACGTCATCTCTGTTACATTACCCCGTCTGTCATATTCCAATGTAATTCTGGCGTAACCATCCCAGTTCCTGCAGGGTTTACCGTCAACGCCGAAATAAGCTCTTTCGATTTGATTGTCCTGGTCGTCATATTTCATCTTGATTATAGCGAAACCGCCATCACGCAGACACGGTTTGCCTTTCACGTCGAAATACGCCTCTTCAATTAAATTTCCTCGTTCATCATATTTATCCGTTAATTTGGCGTAGCCGCCGTTACGCAGACGCAGTTTGCCGTTAACGCCGAAATACGTCTCCTCAATGATATTTCCCCGTTCGTCATATTTTGCAACGAGTTTTGAAAAGCCGTCGCTGCACAGAAGAGGCTTGCCGTTCATCTTGCAATAAGCGACTTCAATTACATTCCATTGTTTATCATATTTTCTGACAACCTTTTTAACGCCGTCTGCAGGCGGGCACTCCCGATCGTCTCTGTTTAAAAACAATTCTTCAGTTATAACGCCATGTTCATCATAATATTGAACAACGTTATTATCAGAACTCTTGGGCAGACAAGCATTG
>JAZRTH010000137.1:0-10157 GCA_045651945.1 Thermoguttaceae bacterium | reverse complement strand
CTTGAAAAAACTTTCGGTCGCCAGCAAGCTGGCTCCCTTTTAGGGAAGTTTTTTCAAGTTTAATTAAGAGGGGAAAACCTTTTTTGAAAAAAAGGTTCTTCCCCTCAAACTCCCCTTTCCAAAAAACTTTAGTAAGGGGAGATTATAAAGAAAGAACGTCGTTAACCAATCGGCGCGAATCCGTTCAATCCGTAAAATCAGTGAACGGACTGAACTACGAAAATGCAAGCGACCAACGGGAGCGGTTTTAATACGTCTCGCGCGGCAGCGCGGTTTGGGAGCCGACCCTGTCGGTTATTCCTCTGGCGGTTCTTCTGTTTCCGATTCGGGAACGTACTCTTCGCCGTTCTGTTCCGCTTCTCGAATTGCGTTGAGCTTCGTCTTGAGTTCTTCCAGAACTTCCGGATTATTTTCCAGAAAATCCTTTGCCTTTTCGCGGCCCTGTCCGATCGTGCCTTCATTATACTTGAAGAACGCACCGGACTTTGTAACAATTTTCTTTTCGACAGCCAGGTCGAGAATGTCGCCGGTATAGCTGATTCCCTTGTCGTGCATCATGTCGAATTCCGTTGCCTGGAACGGCGGGGCGATCTTGTTTTTGACGACTTTCGCCTTGACGCGCTGCCCGACGACCGTTTCTCCGTCTTTGAGCTGGGAAATGCGTCGAACTTCGATTCGGCACGTGCAGTAGAATTTCAAAGCGCGGCCGCCCGGCGTCGTCTCGGGAGATCCAAACATGACGCCAATCTTTTCTCGAATCTGGTTGATGAAAATGACAACCGCTTTGCTCTTTGCAATCGCGCCGGTCAGCTTTCTTAACGCCTGTGACATCAACCGCGCCTGCAGACCGACGAACGAGTCGCCCATCTCGCCTTCGAGTTCCTTTTTCGGAACCAAAGCGGCAACGGAGTCAACGACGATAATATCCACCGCGTTGGACTTGACGAGCATCTCAGCAATCGTCATCGCCTCTTCGCCGGAGGACGGCTGAGAGACTAACAGGGTCGACAAATCAACGCCGATTTTTTTCGCCCAGGACGGGTCAAGAGCGTGTTCAGCGTCGATGAACGCTGCAATCCCGCCCGCCTTTTGCGCCTGCGCGACGGCGTGAAGCGTCAGCGTCGTTTTTCCGCTGGATTCCGGTCCGTAAATCTCAATGATTCGTCCGCGCGGCAGCCCGTATCCGCCCAACGCCTGGTCGAGCGAATAGCAGCCGGTGGAAATGCCTTCAATCGGCTTGTGCTGTTCCAGACCAAGAGGCATAATCGCGCCTTCGCCGAACTCCTTTTCAATTTGAGACAATGTATCTTTCAGACCAGGGCGTGAGTTGATAAACGACTCAATCGCCTTGTTTTGAGCGTCTTTGCTCGCTTTTTTGGCCATGATTACGCCTTTCTGTAAAATGGGTGAATGAATATTAAAAGCTGTTAGCCGTTAGCTGCCAGCTATTAGCTTGGAAGTTTGATATTCTCAGCCTAAACGATTAACGTTAGAAGCTGATAAACAAAGCTTATGGCTAAAAGCTAGAAGCTAGCAGCTCACTTCCCTTGCTTGAACGTAATGCCTCGCAATTTCTCTTCCGGATAAAGAAGATTCCATTGCTCCAGCAGTTCCGTTTTTCTAAACGTCAGTTCCTGGATAATGGCGTTGGACCCGCTGACGAAAACCGTCAGACGTCCGTTGCGAATCCCGCCGGGATTGGTGAACTGTACGATCTGCGGCGGAAAGAAGTTTTCTATAACCGCCTTCCACTGCTCGACCAGCTTGGAACGCGTCTCCGCCTTGCCCAACCCCTTTAAAAAAGTGAGTTCAGCAATAATCTCGGAAATTTTCTTTCCTTTAATCGGCGCGCGCCCCTCGTCGTATAATCTCATTTATCGATACGCTGTTTAGTTGCAAAACCTCTTTTAGATTGATCGCTATCGTCCCATGGAAAGCGGCATGACGGCGTATTCCAAAGATTCCGTCGGACGGAACAGAACCGGGTTGTTGCCGCTGATAAGTTGCATCTTGCACGGGGCGGATGAGTCCAGAACGCGCATGAAGTCGATGATAAAGCTGGGGTCGATTTTCATCTCGAACAGCTTTTCTTCAGGGAAGTTGACGTCCATCTTCACGTTGGAATCGCCGTATTCCGGAGAATGTCCGGAAAGCTCGAGAACGTTGCTCTGGAACTTGAAAACGATGCCGCGGTATTCCGGCGTCGCAACGATGCTCGCCTGTTTCACGACAGAGGTGAATTCAGACGGGGTAATTTCGACTTCGTACGCAATTTCCTTGTTGAAAACGCTCTGCCATTTCGGGAACGTCCCTTCCAGCAGCTGCGCGTAAAACGTAACATCAGCGCTGGAGAAAATAACGCGGTTGTTGTTAAACAGAACTTTGATTTCCCCTTCCGTATTGGCAAAGACGCGTTCCGCCAGCTGCATGGTCGCCTTGGGCACAATAGCGGAAATCGCCTTGGAGTTGTCCAGGTTTCCGACGATAGAAACAGGAACTGTCCCGTGCGACATGCGGCGGGTGTCCGTCGCGACGAGGTTGGCGGTGTTGTTTTCGATGCTGAACAGAACGCCGCCGAATACCGCCTGACTGGCTGTCGGGTCGCTGGCGAACGTCGTCTGAGCCATCGCCTTGACTAGCTCCGCCCCGTTAAAGACGAGATAGTCGCTCTTGTTAAACGCGTCAACCGGCGGGAATTCCTCGGGGTCTTCCGTCGGGAAATTGAATTTGCTTCCGCCTGAAATCAGAATCAGGTTTGATCCGTTGGTTTCAATTCGAATCGTCTCTGCCTTCGATTCCGACAGAACGGATCTCACGCGAGCGGTCGGAAGCAGGGCGGCGCCCGGTTCTTCCACTTCGACATCGGTCAGATTGACGCGCAATCGGATTTCGGAATCGCCAGCCTGAAGGACGGTTCCGTCAGCGCTGGATTCAATCTTGATATTGGTCAGAATCGCCTTGGCGTTGTTCGGTTTAATAACAGAACTGGCAATAACAAACGAATTAAGCAAACTCTCGCGGGAGCAAACGATTTTCATGGTTTGTATGGTTAATGTTAAAAGAACAAAAATTAATATAATACCGTGGTTCTCATTATAACGGATTTGACGGAAATATCAATAAACTAGACAGGAAATTTTCAGAAAAGTTTAAGGATTTCTTTTTATATTGAATTTTGTAGTGTATACTGTTGTTGAAGTAAGATAGATAAGTAAAGAAAAATAGGTGATTTGTTCCGTAGCCCACGATTTTGGAGGTGGGAGGAGGATCTACAGGAACAAGAATGAAAGCGCGGTTAATCCACTCCCTTCCTCGTCCCCGGATAGGACGAGAAAGGGAGTGGGGGGGAAGCGACTTCAGAGGAGTAATAATAATCCCCAAAACATCCATTGGGGCTTCGATATTGAATCCATGCAAATAAGCTGTGTACACTATATGTCAAGTTTATTTGCATGGATTTCAAAGAAGCAATGCTCAGAGCAGAGTGTTTCTGATAGCTTTTGCTCTTCGTAAGAGGGAATTTACATTCACGCTGCAGCTTTTCATATTAATTTAAAATTGTATATTAAGTAATAGTAATAGGCGGATTCAATTCTGTAAACAACAATAAAACGCTATCTTGCAACTCTTTTTATAATAAGTTGTTAAAAAAGAATTCTATTGAGTTATCCACATGGAAAAACGGTCAATAGTCAGTCAATTCATCGACTATAAAAAGTCGATAACTTTCGAATTTCACCACAAGAAATTTTCGTTCAGAGTTATTCACAACTTTGAAGACAAGATATTGACAAGTTATCCACAAAAACTTCACTATTGTGAACAGCAGATTCTTTTAGATTTTCTTGACTTTTACTTCGCTGACCCCTATTCCTTTTTTGAATCCGGGTATTATAATAAAGACAGTATCAAAAACAAGCTGGAGAGTATTTAGAAAGCGAATTATGGCTTGGCAAGGCATCCTGGGACATGATAAAATCGTCGAATTCTTCCGCCGAGCCGCTCAGCGCGGGCGGCTTTCGGGAAGCTATTTGTTTATCGGTCCAGACGGCATCGGGAAACGCCGGTTTGCCGTTGCCCTGGCGAAGTCGCTGCTGTGCCTGAACAATCCCGAAAGCGATCTCAATCCGTGCGGAGTTTGCGCCTCTTGCAAGGAAATAGATAATAACTCCCATCCAGACCTGGAAATCGTCCAGAAACCGGCTGACAAGTCGCTCATTCCACTGGAATTGCTCATCGGCGACGTCGAACATCGAAATTCGGAAGGGCTTTGCCATTTTCTGTCGGTTAAACCCCAGTTTGCCAAGAGAAAAATCGCGATTTTAGACGATGCGGACTTTCTCAACGCGGAAGGCGCCAACGCGATGCTCAAAACCCTGGAAGAACCGCCGCCTAACGCCTTGTTCATTTTGCTTGGAACCAGCGCAGCCAAACAACTGCCGACTATCCGTTCCCGCTGCCGAATCGTCCGATTCGACCCGTTGTCGCAAGATGACTCTACTCAAATTCTCCAAGATTCCCAGATTATAGATTCCCCGGTACAAGCTCGGCTTTTGGCGTCTATCGGTCAGGGGTCATTGGCAAACGCTGTCGCCTGGAAAGATCCAGAATTTTTAGAGTTCCGACAAAATATTTTGAAAATCCTCGGAGAAGTCCCGTTCGCACCCGTCGCGTTTTCCAAGCTGCTACAGGATTTTGCTTCTCAGGGAGATCGCAAAGACCACGCCAGCAAAAAGCGTATGGTTATCCATCTTGCTCAGATTACCGTTATTCAATTTTTTATAACGTTGTCCAGAGCGATCTCGTGCGGGATTGAAGACGTTTTAGGGAATCCCCAGTACGACGACTACTTGGTAAGCATGGTAAAGTCGCGTTTAACCCGGTTGAAATGGGATGAGGAAACAGCCAATCGCGGCGTTGAGATTACACTTAAGCTGGAAGAAATGCTCATTCGAAACGTTCATCCCATGCTTTTATGCGACGCCTGGGCAGATTCGTTGGCTGAACTGTTCAATACGGGCATAAAATCCTAGTGGGATTTTTCATCTGCAATGATAACAATCCCAACCAATCCCCAAATAGCGAGGAAAACGGTAAATGTAATTGCAATAGTAGAGTTAATCATATTTATCTCCTTTCAATAAATTGATTTCCATAATCAATGTAGGTTGCAAATTTAAAAGTGTGTGAAAAAATTTGAAAATTTTAAAAGATTATAATTAAATAAAATAGAGAATTTGGAAAAAGTGTATTGATTATACCGTCTGCAATTAAAAGAAAGAGAAAAGTTGAAAAAATTCTGTAAAAGTCGAGAAAGAAAAGCCTCACTTGAAAAAAATATAGATTATAATATAATAATGTATGAGATTAGATAACAACTTACCTTTACCTAAATTAATACGATCTATGTTAAAATCATTTACTCGCGCTTTTTATGCGTTGACTATCGTCGCTTTTATTGGCAGCGGTTTGGCATTGGCTCAAGCTCCGACAGCTCAGCCGGCTCCCAATCCCAATCAAGCTTCAACCCGGAAGCTCGCGCCGCACGTGATGTACAAAGTCGATCCGTTCCTTGAAGCGGCGAAATCCTTTGATCGTCATGACGTTGCAGAACTTTTGGCGGTTAATCCCGATTTTGAATTTGCCAAGGACGTCTCGTTCCATCGCGATATTTGGTATCTTGAATTTGAATTCAAACCAGTTCGCATTATCGAAGTCGACATTCCGCAGCCAGACGGAAACATGAAGAAAAAGAAGGTCTGGTACATGGTTTACAAGGTTCGCAATCCTGGCAAGGCGTTCCATATTGACAAGGATGAAAAACTGTCGACAACGCCTTCTGAAGTCAGCAGCGAAACCAGTCCATATCGAGCAAAGGTAACTTATCAGACGGACGAAGCCTTTAAGGTCGTTTCTTCTGATTTGCCAATTAACTTCGCTCCCTATTTTACTCTTGAGTGCGTAGTTAAAGTAAAAGACGTAAATACAAAGGCTTATAAAGAAGTTGTTAAAAAGTATCGAGAACGCTTTATTCCTTTGGCAGTCGATCGTATTCGTGGTCGTGAAGATCCAGCTCAGAAATTTATGACCTCGATCGAAATGTGCCGAACGATTAAACCCGGAGAAGAGTATTGGGGCGTTGCGACGTGGGTTGACGTTGACAATACGACCAGTAAATTCAGCATTTGCGTCAGCGGCTTAACCAACGCGTATCGCTGGAAGGACGAAGAAGTTTCTGGTTCTGGAGCTGAGGCGTCCAAAGAAATCTGGAAAAATCGCAAGTTTGAACACAAGGTTCTCAAGCTGAATTTCTGGCGTCCAGCCGACGAATTTAATGAAAGCGATAACGACATTATTTACGGTCAGCAGGGAGAATTGGATTATTTGTGGGTTTTTCGCCCTCTGGGTACTTGACGCCTTATTAAATTTGGCTATAATATAGCCTCAATAAGGATATAAATTTCATAAAAAGCTGTAAAAAGTTTTTTGATGATATTGACAAGACGTTCAACCCACAAAGTGAACAGGAAGGAATAACGTATTATGGCACATAAAAAAGGTCAGGGATCGAGCCGAAACGGTCGCGATTCACAAGCGCAGCGCCGCGGCGTCAAACGATTTGGCGGCGAAGAAGTTACAGCTGGCAACATTCTTGTTCGTCAGTGTGGTACAGTTTTCAAGGCTGGAGTTAATGTTGGAACAGGCAAAGACTGGACTTTATTTGCATTGAAGGACGGTTTTGTTCGTTTTGACAAAAATTCCACCAGAGTTAACGTTGTAGCTACTCGCGAAGAAGCGATTGCTTAATCGAAAAACTCAGCAAAGCAAAAAAATTTCTTAGGACGTTTTATTCAAACGTCCTTTTTTTATTCTTACTTTTTTTGACATAACGCCTTGATTATTATGACAGACTATTTACAGCTAAACGATAAGCGATTCCTTCTTTTTGGCGTAGCAAATAAAAAGAGCGTTGCGTACAACATTGCTTCTCAATTGATCGAAAATGGCGCGCTTTGCGATTTTGTCGTATTGAATGACGAAATTGCTCAAAAGGTCAAAAAACTCTTTCCGGAACGTCCGGTCTATATTTGCGACGTACGCGACCAGGATTCTTTGGTTCAGCTTCGGAAGGATTTGGAATCTGCCGACGTCAAGTACGACGGTCTGGTTCATTCAATTGCTTTTGCCGATTACTCAGACGGCATGAAGCCCTTTCATCAGACGCCCAAAAAGGCTTTTTTAGAGGCCGTCGACGTTTCCTGCTATTCGTTGATCAATATCAGTAACGAGTTAAAAGACAGACTCAATCCGGAAGCGTCCGTTGTTACCATTTCTATTTCAACGACGCGCATGGCGAGCGAGAATTACGGCTATATGGCGCCTATCAAAGCGGCTTTAGACAGCTCTTTGGCGTTCTTGACCAAGTCGTTCAGCCAATTTAGTCACATTCGATTCAACGCCGTTGCGCCAGGACTGCTCAAGACGTCCGCCTCAGCGGGAATCCCCGGCTACGTTGATTCTTATATGTATGCAGAACGCGTTATTCCACGCGGTAAAGCGGTTGCGACAGAGGAAGCGGCGGCAACGGCGGTATTTTTGCTCTCGCCTCGTTCCAGCGGAATTGTCGCCCAAAAGATAATCGTCGACGCAGGCATGGAAATCAATTATTTTGACAAAAAGCTGGTTTCAGACGAATGAACGTCCTTTTAGTCTGCGAATTTGGCAACCTCAACGGGGCGGAACGATCGCTGCTGTCAACAATCGACCAGCTCAACGACGCGGTGAATTACAGCGCCGTCGTTCCAACGTCTGGAGAACTGGCAGAAGAGTTTCTTTGCCGTCACATCCCGATTTATACTCTGGATTGGAAATCAGGCGATTCCAATCGGTCAATTGACGATCTGCGAAAAGATTTTTCTGAAATACTCCAAGATTACAAACGCCATAGTAAATCTGATTTACTGGTTCATGCTAACAGTCTTTCTTCGTCTCGAATGACGGGACCCGTTTGTCGTCAAGAGCAAATCCCCAGCTTGGGACATATTCGCGACATTATCAAACTGAGCCGTCAGACAATAGCAGATTTAAATTGTCACAAATATTTGGCGTGCGTTTCCTTTGCAACAAAAGCGTATCACGTCGCTCAAAGTTTGGACGAACAGAAAGCAATTGTTTTATACAACGGCGTTGATTTATCTGTATTTTATCCTTCGAAAAATAAAAAAGCCAACGTCCCGCTTAAAGTTGGAACCGCAGGTCAAATTTCGCTCCGTAAAGGAATGGACGTCTTTTTACATACAGCAGAAATCCTGGAGCAGCGAGGAATACGATTGCAGTATGAAATTGCCGGCAGTCGGCAGTCGAATAAACATGAAACCGTTGATTTGGAAAACACCCTTAATCAATCAGCAGCGGCGTTTCCAGACGGACGTTTTTCTCTTAAAGGACAGCTGCCGGATTTGGCTGACTGGCTTCGCATCCTCGATATTTATGTTCATACGGCGCGACAAGAGCCGCTGGGACGAGTTCTTCTTGAAGCGGCTGCGACAGGTCTGCCGATTGTTGCAACAGATATTGGCGGAACAAGAGAGATTTTCTGTCAAACAGATTCAAAAACGCCTTGCGCTTTGCTTATTCCCCCAGACGACGCTCAAGCGACAGCGGAAGCTATAGAAAAGCTGGTTTTTGATATTGAGTTAAGAAATCAGCTCGGCAATCAGGCAAGAGAAACAGCTGTTACACTTTTTTCCGTTCAACAGGCGTCTGAAAACCTGTTGAACCTTTATAAAAGCGTTATTCAACGTTAACGGTAATTTTTGCGTTTTGCCGAATGTCTCCCGAGCCGGATTCTCTTGCTGAAATCGCCGCAGTCAATTCTGTTAGACCATTCTTTTGAGGCAGCAGTCGGATATTGTAATTCAAAGTCTGACCTGGTTCTAACGCCTCAGCAGGTTTGAAGGTTATACAGCCGCCTAATGCATTATAATCGTATGGCGTAACGCCTGTTGTTCCCAATTTTACAAGTTTAAACGAATCTGTTGGAAAATAAAACGATAATTCAACAGCGTTCATCTGAACGGAAGAATTGTTTTTCAAACTGACTTGACATGTAAATGTCTGATTTGTCAAAATGCTTGATCTCTTTGTGGAAATCTCCACGCTGATTTTATCGCCTGAACTGATATTGGGTTCCGGAACGTCCAAATTCGGCGCGTCTAACGACAGGTCGTCTAAAGAACCCGGACTGGGTTCTTCAACAGCGGCAGGAGCGTCAATCGAAGGATTATCTAAAGAGGGTAAACTTGGCTCTGGAGTCGGAGCGCCGTCAAGCTCTGGCATGCTTACGTCAGGAACAGGATCTGGCAATTCAGGAACCGGCGCATTGTCCAAAGGACTTATATCTGGAATAATCGGGGCGTCCGACTTTGTAACAAGAATTTGACATTCCTTTTTTATCAAGTCTGTGCTGCCCTGTTGAACGACAAAACTACAAACGGTTGGCGTATCTTTTTTGCCCTTTACAACAAGAATGAAGCGGTTTCCGCGTTTTGCCGGAATCGGCGTTGGAATGTCCCAATATGGTTTTTGGGAATCGTATGTAACCAGTCCTGTGGTGTTTCTTACGATTTCAAAATTGCTGTCCAAAAAACAGGCTAAACGAAGATTGTACAAATCATTGTCAGAATAGTTTCCAATTTCCAGAATAATTTGAACTTCCTCCCCTGCCTTTGCTTCAGCAGGAGCGGTTACATTGAGTGTAACGCGATTGCTGGCAGCGCCGTTGTTGTCTGAAGTTGAATTATTGTCTGGTTCTGAACCATTTGTGGTTGTTGGATATAAACTGTTGACGTCCGGAGTTTGACAGGCGGCTTCTTCAACAGTAATAAAAACCTGTCGATTAAATCGCTGTCCGTTTTGAGTAATCAGTTCCAGATTAATCATTTGACGTCCTGGAGCGGTTGCTGCAAACGTCAGGCTAACGTCTCGCGTCTTTCCAGGTTCAACGAAGTCTATGGGTTTTAAGTGAACGGGACTGGCGCCAAAAGGACTGCATAAACCGGGAGAAAAAGTAACAGATGATAAAATCTGGGTTAATGTTTCAGAGCCGTTGTTTTTCACATAGGCGCGCATAACAACGTTATTTCCGGTATACGCTC
>JAZRTH010000136.1:0-1793 GCA_045651945.1 Thermoguttaceae bacterium | reverse complement strand
TGCCGCATATTTGGCATATACACGAAGTTCTTAACAAGCAGTACATGCATCCGCGGTATCTGCCGATGAACTTTATCGGAAAAACGATAAATCGGCTTTCTGACCGCGTTATTTTCGAGTCGGAAGCGTCCAGAGAAATCGGGGCGAAATGGATTCCGCTGGAGAAGTCGATTGCCATTCCCAACTCGGTTCGATTTACCGATACGGAAGGCTACGAGTCCGGGTTCTGCCGCATGAAATTCGGAATTCGCCCCAGCGAAATCGTCATTCTTTGGGCGGGACGCTTTTCTGACCGCAAAAATCCCATTGCTCTAATCGACGCCCTGGAAAAGATGAAGTATACGGAAGGCGTCCGCGTTCTGTTTGTCGGCGACGGCCCGCTCAAAGGCGCAATGGAAAAGGCGATCAAAGACCGCAGCATGGAATCATGGGTGCAAATCTTCCCGTTTCAGGAAAACATCCGGTCCGTTCTGGCTTGCGCTGATATTTTAACGCTCACGTCGGTGGAGGAATCGTTTGGGTTGGTTCTGGTTGAAGCGGGCGCTTTCAAAATTCCTGTTGTGGCAACAAAAAGCCAGGGGCCCAACGAAATCGTTATCGACGGCAAAACCGGTTTTTTGGTTCGACAAAACGACCCGGATCATTTGGCGCAAAAGCTCGACAGGCTCGTTTCCGATTTGCCGCTGCGGTTCCGTCTTGGCAAAGCGAACCATCGGCGCGTTTTGGAAGAATACAATCCCGTTACAAACACGCAAAAGATTCAAGCTGAAATTGACAAACTCCTTGCCGCCCAACAGCCGGAGCAAAAAACGGAATAGGGAACAGAAAAATAATTAAGTCAATCTGACTGGTTCGCGCTTGTGAGCTAAGAAGCAGGCGTTTTACCCGCCCCAAGGTATTTTTAAACACGAAATACACGAAAGAAGCGAAAAAGACGAAAGAGTTTTAAAATTTATTTTTAAAATTTTTGTGATTTTCGTCAATTTAGTGTTTTTCGTGTTAAAAAAATTCCAATGACGTGCAAATGACAATTGAATTGCCGATTATTCAATCGGTGAAAATCCGTTTAATCCGTCAAATCCGTGTACGGACAAACCTGCTCAAACGCCAGACGCCAACTTTTCGTAAGCCAATAATATCCAATATCAATCTATCATGAATTACAGAACCGAACACGACAGCATGGGGGAAGTTCAGATTCCCGCCGACGTTTACTACTCAGCGCAGACGCAGCGCGCCATCGACAATTTCCCGATTTCCGGTCAGCCGATCCCCAAGGAACTGATTCACGCTCTGGGGATTGTCAAAAAGGCGTGCGCCCGGGCGAACAAGTCGCTTGACGTTTTCTCAACTCTTAAAAACAAGATTACCGACCAGCAGTACGACGCGATTGTAACAGCGTGTCAGGAAGTCGCAGACGGGAAGTTTGACGACCAGTTCCCCATCGACATTTATCAAACCGGGTCGGGAACGTCGAGCAACATGAACGCCAACGAGGTCATTGCCAACCGGGCGATTGAGCTTTCCGGCGGCGACCGATTCGACCAGAACAAGGCGATTCATCCCAACGACCACGTCAACTGCGGTCAGAGTACAAACGACATCTTCCCAACGGCGATTCACGTCGCCTGCGCTCGCGAGATTATGAACGCGCTCCTGCCCGCTCTGCGAGAAGCCGCCCGAGTTTTGGCGACAAAGGCGGACGAATGGAAAGACGTCCTGAAAATCGGGCGCACTCATCTGGCGGACGCTACGCCCATGACGCTCGGACAGGAGTTCAGCGGGTTCGCCCG
>JAZRTH010000135.1:0-12635 GCA_045651945.1 Thermoguttaceae bacterium | reverse complement strand
AACGTCTGGATTAACGTCCATTGCGCGTCCAACGCCGTCGTACCCGCCGCCAAACTCATAGCAGAAAAAGGCAGACTTCATCAGGCGTTTCTGGCGACGTCGCTCAAGGCGGGGCTGCAGGCGCGAGAAGCCGTCCCGGGCATTCAGATTTGCAACATGTCCCGATACCCGGACGTGTCCCGATACGCTCGAGAGACGATTGAAAACAAATGCCAGTTTATTCAGCTGACAATCCCCTGCTCCGCCGAGGACGCCAAAGCCATGCACGACGCCGGGGTGAAAATCAACTACTTCTACGCCAACACGCCGGAAGCGTTCAAAAAGCAGCGCGCCGACGGCGTCGACTTCCCCCTGACAGACAAACTCGACATGATGTTGGAACTGTTCAGAAACGAGAAGTAAATAGACGAGAGAAAAGCGCTTTGCTATCTTACAGGAGAAGTGTGAATTGATGTAATTTACACTATTGACATTTTGTTACTATAAATTATAATTAAATTGTAATTAAAATGTATTCTTAGGATTTTTACCAAATGGCAAGAATCAGAAATAAGCGATTGTTGGCATAGGAGACGCTATTATGTCAAAACGATTATTGCTTTTACTGTTGGCGTTATCGACGCTGTTGATTGTAGCAACAGTCCAATTTAAGGACGATTTCCTTTTTGCTGTTGGTTTATCTCATTCTTCCAAGATTGAAGATAATTCTATAAATGAGGTCGCAGCTGCGAACAATAAAACAATTCAACAGAACCAGCAATCTGAAAACCAAACGTTTGACGAGACAGAACTCTATCGTTATATACACGACGATGAGGCTGATCCGCCCCATGTTTTAGCTGATGGGAAATTGATTGAATTGGAAGATGGTATGGATTTATCAGGTAAATTGATAGAGGGCGATATTACAGGTTACCGAAAAATCTATCACAATATAAATTTTTCCAAGTGTCGTTTTAAGAACGTCGCAATCAAAGGCGTGGCTTTTATAGATACAACGTTTGAAGGCGCTATATTTGAAGGCTGGGGAATCCACGGTCTTAATTTTGTCGGGAAAAACATTAATTTAACTAATGTAAATTTTTTACCTATTGATTCTCCGATAAATGATGCCGTTCGTAATTTTGATAGATTGTATTGTGGTTGGTATTTACACGGATCACGTCGTAAGTCGTGGATTTTCGCAATAGATGATTATACAGATGAAGATTTGTTGACCCAAACCATTCCGTATAAATTAAAACACATGGATACAATCTCATTTAATTGTAAAAACTCTAAAGAAAAAGATTATTCTAATTTTTGGTTTATTAACAATGGTTATGCACCGCATAATCCTAAATCATGTTACAAAGACGCATGGTTTAAAGATAATAACATGTCTTATTTAACAAAAGAACAATTTATATCCACAAAAAATTATCAAGAAAGAGTTTTTGTCGGTATTAAATTCAGTAATTTTAATATGTCATCTTCTAATCCTATCATTATTACCTTTTTAGAAAACCTGGATTTATCAACTGCGATTTTCGTAAATTGTACATTTGGTTCATCTATGGTAGATACTAATATTCAAGACGCTGTTTTTTCAAATTGTATTTTTTGTACACAAACCAACCTTACCATTGAACAACTCAAGTCAACGTGGAATTACAAGAACAATCGCATGGATTTAATTAAACTTCCGCCGGACTTGCAAAAGTATTTCGACGAAGAAAAGAAAACAAATGAATAAGACGTCAGAAACGAATGCTTGAAATAATAAGGGGTGGATTATGAAAAAATTTTTGTGTGTAATAGCAGTTCTTGCAATCGTAATTACAATCGCTTTGATTATAATTCAGAGTTGCACATCGTCTGCAAGCGTACCTGTTGAGTATGTCAAAACGCCCGGCGCTACGGCGGGTTTTGTCTATACTGCTGGGGTCGATCCAGAATGTAAAGTTCTAAATCCTGAAACTCGCGAATTGGAGCCGTTTGTCAATACGGGCGATGCTCCGTATCCGATTCGTCATTACGTAGAAATCTATCCAAAAGAAATCTATTACGGCGATACGGTATACGTTGTTACAGCAGATGAGAATGTTTCCAGCGAAACTTTAAAATCAATTCAGGATGAAAGCAGAAATCACATTGCCATAAATTATTGTAAACTGATTTCTATCCCAGAAAACATAGAAGCATACGATTGGCTGCCGGAATATCAAACGACAGCTCGTAAAAAGCTTCGTACGTTCTATCGAGATTTGGCGCCGGGCGAGAAATGGCTTCAAAACCGTTATTTTATTGAATTTCCCCCCTTGGAAGATAAAGAAAAACCGTATTGGAAAGAACTGGAAAAAAGCATTCCACCAACAGGAGTCCGCATTCCTCTGCGCATTACAACAGGATTCGATTATATACAGCATAAAGGAGAGGGAATTATTGTAATAACAGACGTCGAGATTCTTGTCAAACCGCGCCCAGCGTCAGAAATGGCGCTGTTGGATAAATGGTATAACAACACGCCGGAGAAAACGTTTCCTAAAGTCGTTGGAAATCGTAAAGATCCGCATGAAACGGACTTGCGGGCAAGCTGGGCAAGCAGAATTAAGATTGGCTGGTTTAGTTACGATCCGTGGCTGTTTGTACGGCTGGGCAATCGAAAACCCTGCGATCCCAATAACCCGACAACTCTTAACGGCTGGCGGAAACTGGAAGCGTCTTTGACGCCTTCAACGATGCGCGACGAGGTTCGTTTAGTTCGGCTGCAGTTGGAATATTACTGCGCGAAACCGGGTGTAAAATCCGACCTCGCAAAACAGGAATTAGATCAATGGCTAAAGAGTTTGCCAACTCCCCAGCAGGCGGTGTACATGTCGTTTCTTAAAGATAAACAAAAATCTTTTAAATATGACGCTCCCGCCCTCGCTAAAAAGAATATGGAGCTTATTCTCTATTTATCGCGATAAAGAGCGTTTGGGCGTGTTTTTACCTCCCCCGGCGGCAGCGCGCCGACAGCGTCGACTTTCCCCTGACAGACAAACTCGACATGGCTCTGGAACTGTTCAGAAACGAGAAGTAAACCGACGAGAGAAATAGCGCTTTGCTATGGGTGTACGCAAAATCTCCTTGCGAAGATAGAAAAGCTGAGAAACGGGATGGCGTCTCGAAGAGACGCCATTTCTATAACCGTCGACTTTAGTCTACGGACAGCGAAACGCTCTACGCTCCCTCCATCGAGTCAGTCCTTTTTTCCCTCCCTCACGCTTGGCGTGAGGGAGGGAAAAAAGGGTATTTGTCGATTTCTTTTTTCGTTATTTTTTAAGTCCGTGGGTTGAAACCCACGGCTAGAAACATTGAACCGCTAATGCGGTTCGATGCGGGCGACACGCCCGCGAACCGGTCTCAACAAAGTGCAATTTCAGGAAAAATTTGCGGCGTCCCCTTTGCTACGGACCGCGAAGCGCTTGCCTTGACAAGCGATTTTTACCTTCTGTTCATTCTTTATTTGTCAATGCGTTGTCGCCACTGAACGATTTTTTCAGGTACAAAATCCCAAATATCCTTATTATACCCAAGCTCTAAATATTCTTTCCATGTCTTTATTCTTTTGTCCATTTTCTCGCATTCTTCAAGTGATTTTAGAGGATAACCTTTAGCGCGAAGGAACTCTGTTACTTTCCAATAATACACCCACTCGTGAATAATCACAATAAATGACCTTGAACCTTCTGTACGATATACTTCCTCTGCCCAAGATTTATACTCATCAAAAGACGACCCCTCCATAGCGCCATGACATTTTGAAAAAACGTCAATATAACTATCCTGAAAGACGATTTCCCCCTGTGGGATATTACGTGTAGGTTCTTTAACAATATATTTTCGCGTTTCATCTGCGCCATTCTGAAGCAGAAGCAAAACCGCCTCGTAAGATTTTGCTTCTTTCAAGTAGTCAAAATCAGGAGGGTTAATTTTAGCGCCGTATTTTATCAATAGTTTAATTGGTTCCAAATCATACGAAACTGAGGTTGCACCTAAACATCTTTCCATAAGCCTAATTTTCTGTGTGGGTGCGAAATTCCATTGTCCAGGAAATTCAATCATAGATCGAATATCGGGATCCGCGCCGTATTCTAATAATAAACGAAAATACATAAGATTATATTGAAAACCGGGATAGCTTACGTTAAACCAACCGCTTTCTGAAAGAGCAAGCTCTAGCAACGATTCTGAATAATTTTCAGAGTTTTTATAAAGAACGTCTGGGTTTGCCCCTTTTTTCAACAACCAACGAAAACATTCTTCGTTTGATCTCAGAGCGAAAAAAAGAGGAGTAAAGCCAAACTTACCTCGATAATTAAGGTTAATACCGCTCTTGTGCAGTTCTTTCATTGATTGTAAATCGTTATTTTGAATCGCCCAAATAAAATCAAGAACTTTGGCATCGTCAAAAATTTGATCTGCGGGTAATAAGATTGGGTCATCTTTAGAAAGAAAAACGGATTCTTTTTCTTTTGAAACGCTAAGATATTCACGTTTGGCAATATCTTCAGCAGGGACGCCGTCCTGACAATACACCATGTTGCAAGACGCGGAAATAAGAAGAACCGCAGCGAATATTAATAATCTGTATAAGTTACAAAACATAGTTTATCCTCTAAAAACGCAAAGCGCTAAAACTTATCGTCCTCTGTTACAATTCAGTTCTCTTTGACGCATTTGAGCCACTGTTTGTACAACAGCCAATGTCCGGCGGTGGTGGGGTGAACTCTGTCCCAAAGCCAGTATTCAGGCTTCGGAACGGACTGGAACGCCTCGCTGTACATCTGTTGAGTCGGTACGAAAACGGCGTTGTATTTCTTCGCCAGGTCGGCGGCGGCTTTCTGGAACGGCGCGTACCGTTTGAGCGTTTCTTCGTCCGCCCGAGTAAACGGCTCAATTATAACCAGCTTGACGTTGGGCAGCTTTTCAACCGTTTCTTTGAGAAGCGCGTCGTAACGCTGCGTATAATCTTCTACCGATACGCCGTGATAGAAATCGTTGCAGCCAATCATAATGCTCAGAACGTCCGGCTTGACGGCGATTGTATCTTTTTCCCAACGTTTTTGAAGTCGATCCACCGTGTCGCCGGAAACGCCGCGATTGACAAACGTCCAGTTCTTTCCCGGATGGTTGCAGCCCAGGTCAGACGCGATAAGATATACGTACCCGTGCCCGTGAATGTGGTTCGGGTCTGCCGACCGTCCTCGGTTCCCGTCTGTAATCGAGTCTCCCTGAAAGAGAATCACCGCGTTGTCCGGAAACAGGTTTTCACAGCCCGGCTCCTGAGCGAAGGCGAACGAGCAGAAAAGCAGGGAGAGAATTATTGTGTATAATGGTTTCATGGTATTTGAAGTGGTAAGTGGTTAGTGGTTAGTGGTAAGTAGAAAAAGATTCGTGGTGAGCGGCAAGAGTTAATAAAAAAGTTCGTGAGGCGCTTTGCGTCCTTACCACTTAATACTTACAACTTACCACTCTCTAACGCCTCCGCCAGCTCCCCAAAATGCTCCAGCTGAATGTAATGGTACTTTTCGGAAATTTCCGGGTCGACGGCTTCGTGTTCCCACGTGTAATGGTGCGGAATATATACGCCTGTCCCGCCCAGCTCGATTACCGGGAGGACGTCTGACTTGAGCGAGTTGCCGACCATAATAAAGTCCTCCGGGGCGACGCGAAGCAGGTCAATGAGCCGTCGATAATCGTCCACGCGTTTGTTCGACATGACGTGCATGAACTCCACGTACGGCTTTAGCCCGGATCGTTCCAGCTTCTGTTCCTGTTCCAGCAGCTCCCCCTTGGTCGCGACAATAAGCCGATACTGCTGAGCCAGAATCGGAACCGTTTCCTCAACGCCTCGGAGCAGATGAATGGGATGCCGTAAAATATCCCGTCCTAAATCGAGTATCTTTAACACAACGCTCGACGGCAGCCCGACAAGGTCGGTTCCTGATTGGACGTGTGCAGCGCCAAAATCGGCTTTTTCGGATGTAAAACCTTGTCCTCTCGCCCGTGCGGCTTCGCACCCGTCCGTTAAATCTATCGCCAGTTCAACCATCGACAGGACAAACGACTTCGTCCCGTACCCGTACAGCGGCACGTTTTGCGACTCTTTGGCAAACAGCTTCGACTCCACCTCCGACGCGGGAACGTAGTCCTTGAGCAGTTCGCACAGCCCGGATTGCGCCTTGAGAAAAAAGTCGATGTTTTCCCAAAGTGTGTCGTCAGCGTCTAATGCTAAGGTCTTCATTCTGAAGTCTATGGTTATGTTAGTTAGGAGTTAGGAGTGAGGAGTGAGGAGCTTTTTGAGACGCTCCCGTTGGTCGCTTGCAAAATCCTACTACTGCCTACTGCCTACTGCCTATTGCCTTTCTCTACTCCCTACTCCCTATTCCCTACTCCCCGCCTCTCTCATCGCTTCGCAAAGCTGCAGGTGGGTTTCCAGGGGGATCGCTTCGGCGCGGGCGGTTCCGTCCAAGCCGAGCTGAGTCATAATCGCGTCGACGTCGGATTTGCTGACGCGGTCTTTGTACGCGGCAATCAGCTCGCCTCTGAGGAACTTGCGGCGGTGCAGGAACAGGGCTTTGGCGTACTGATGGAAAAACTCGAGATCCGGGATGGCGCTGCGCTTTTCAGGATTGGTCTGCATGTGAACAATCGCAGAGTACACTTTCGGCCGCGGCCAGAACACGGACGGCGGGATAACGCGGGTCATTTCGACGTCGCACTGCGCCTGAATCCACAGCGACAGGGCGCAGAAGTCTTTGCTGCCCGGCGCGGCGATAATGCGGTCGCCCATCTCCTTTTGAATCGTAACGGTCATGGAATACGGCGCGCCGCAGGACAGAGCGCCCGGCCGCATGAGATTGGAAATTATCGGGGTGGCGACAGCGTACGGCAGGTTCGCCGCCAGCTTGAGCCGACAGCCGGGGTTGTCCGCCATCGCCTTGTCAATCGCCTCTAAAACAACCGGATTGAGCGCGTTTTTGTTTTTGAGAATATCGACGTTGAGCTGCTCGATGTTCTCCAGATCGCCCAGGTCTTCCTGAGACAAAGCAAAGAGCTTCTCGTCCAGCTCGACCGTAATGAGCTTTCGGCACAGCGGCGCCATCTGAACGCTCATCGACCCGGTTCCCGTCCCGACTTCCAAAACAATGTCGTTTTCGTCCAGCGCCGCCCGACGAATCAACAGACGCTGAATATTGAGGTCAATGAGGAAGTTCTGCCCAAGCTGATGGACGGGCGAAATCCCGACTTCCTTAAATCGACGAAGTAAGAACGCAAGCGTCTGATTCGAGCTGCTGCCCGTATCGCGAGTCGGTTTTTGAGGCGAAAATTTTGACATGGCGGTTAGGGAATAGGGAGTAGGGAGTAGGGAGTGGGGAACAAACTATTAGCTTATGAGGTCGTCGTTCTTGCGGTTTTGAACAGTAAAACCATAATTATCGCTATTGTCCGCCCGGTTTATCCGTTTTACTCTTTCGGGGATTCGTTGAGCAAATCGTTATTCAAAGGGTTGTTTTTGACAATCTTGCTGGTAAAATCCAGTTTGTGAAGCGGCTGAACAATCGACGAAGCAATGTTGCGAACGTGCGACGCGTACCGTTTGAAATACCGAAACGCCAGGGCGTAGGCGACGTCAATGCGCTCGTTGTCAGTTTTTTCCGCCAAGAACCAGCGAATCTGTTCGTCGCAGGTGTCTTCAATCGCCGCCGCCTGACAGATAAGCTCGGTCGCCATTTTCTCGTCCTGAGAGTCGAAAATGTGCCGGCAATGGTCAATCAAAGCCAGAATTGCGTTCTTTACCATTTCCAGCTTTCCTTTGGTAATCCCTTCCGGAACGTCGGGAGCGGAAACCGCCAGATCGTAAACGTTTTTGGCGATGTCGCCCAGCCGTTCGCCGTCTTTGACGATGCTCATCATAATGAGGCATTGATCGAAATCTGCCGTGCCGCGAACGGTCGTATGAATTACCAACTCTTTGCGAATCGTGCGTTCTGATTTGTTAATCGACTTGTCCAGAGCGAAGAGTTCCTCACGAACTTCTTGAGCGTCGGCGTAACGCAAATAGGCGTCTGCCGCCAGCTGGAACGCGCGGCGGGAAGCGTCAAGCATTTGACAGAACTGATTGCGAATGTTCTTCATACCTGCGTTCATGGACGCGGTTGACGTCGATCCGGAATATAACCATTTGAACATTTTCGTTACCTTTTATTAATTTCTGAAAAGCAGGAATCCCAAGCCGGGCAAAACAAAATACAGCATTGTAATCCAACAAACCACATATATGCGACTGCGAGTCAAAAAAACGCTTAAAGGCTTCGCCAGGAAAACCGGAATACGCGTTTGTGGAATTGGATAGAACAAAACTACGCCAGTTATATTAAAAAGGGAATGGGCAAAAGCCAACGCCAGCCCCAGTTGACCGGTCGGGGAGCCTAAAAACGCCATCGCCGCCAATATTGCCGTAATCGTTGTACCAATATTCGATCCTAAAACGATAGGATAAACCGTCCGAAGAGAAAGCGCCCCAGCAGCAACCAGCGGCACTAACAGCGACGTTGTAATTCCAGACGATTGAATTATCATCGTTACAACAATTCCAGCCAAAAGCCCAATATAGCCGTTTTTAGAAAGGACGCGGTCAAGCCAGACTTCAATCTTGTCCGCCATAAGGACTTTCATGTTTTTGGTAATGTATATCAAAGAAATAATCAGGATAATCAGACCGCATAGAGCCATCAACGCCGCAGTAAACGTTGGACTCATTCCCAGCAGACAAAAATCTCGAATACTCTTTGCTGGCGCATTAATTGCATAAGACAACGGATTGAAACCTGTTGAACTTCCCGCTGCGGACGCTGGAACCAGCGACGCCAAAAACATTGATATTTTTGTCAAAAAACCAAAGACTATTTCCAGCGCTAAACAAATAAAAGCCGTAATAACGTTAAAAATTTCCTGGATTAGCGAAACTGAAAACGCCTTGGAAAAAGTCCGCCGTTCTCTGCCAATATGCATTAAAGACGCAAGAGAACACGTCAAGGCAGATCCAATATTAGACCCTATAGCAATCGGAATAGCTCCCTGAAGCGGGATAACGCCTGACGCCACCATCGCCACCGCCAAACTGGTCGTTGCTGACGAACTTTGCATTAAAGCCGTCAGGATAATTCCCAGACACAATCCCGTAAACGGGTTTTTCAGTTGGGACGCAAGCGTTTCTAAAACAGAACTGTTATAGCTTGTATAAACCGTTGCCGCCGTACCAAACAATTTAACTGCAACGAGAAATAAATATACAAGAAAGACAAACAGGAACAGTCGAGCTATCAGCCCGGCGTACTTGAAAATGGCGTCATATTGAGATGAATTCATAATCGGCGCTCTGGTTTTAGGATAAATTCGGGAGAATTCCTTAAAACGCCCCCAATAAATCTTTTTATATTATCGATATTTACCGTCTTTCGTCAAGGGGGGGAGAAAGTATACAAAGGGGTAATAAGCTTCTAGCTACTAGCTACTAGCTACTAGCTTCTAGCTTTTTGATTTTTTCTTCTGGCTTTAATAGTTAACGCTGAGAACTATAAGCTCCCAAGCTAATGGCTAGCAGCTAATAGCTAGCAACTTCCAATTATAACGATTGTTCCGATTTCAACATGGGCGGGAGAAAGATTATTCCGTCTTACTCTCACAATCGGAACAGCCCGACCAACCGTCAAGAGCGGTTTATCCGTCTTTTATTTGGGCGTGATAATAAAAGCGTTATTTTTTGTCCGATAGCTTTGATTGTCAACCGCGTTGTAAAGGAGAATTATATGAATCAATGCAGCAGCGTCCGTTTGGACACGCTAGCGGAACTGACAGACTTTGTAAATACCAAACTTTGCGAACAGAATCTCCTCAAAATTGGCGCCTTTCCGTTGACCGAACGGGTTTTACGGCGGCGCGGCAAACCGTGCGCGATGAGTTTTTGTCTGCACGGTCCCAGAATGGTGAAATTCATGGCTATCTGGGAAGCGAATTCCAATCGCATATTGTTTTACAATCCGTCTGGAGAATGTATGGACGTTGCCGTCCTGATCAGTTCGCCAGTTGATGAATTTATAGAACGTTTCAGCGCTCAAGACGTTGAAGCGTAACCCGTTTCGGAAACCAAACCAAACAGAAATTTTTTTATTATCAGGAGGAACTCTGATGCTTGTTTTGTCAAGAAAAGAATCAGAAACAATTTGTCTGGGAGACGACATTAAAATCACCGTTGTCCGGGTCAATAAAGATCGCGTCCGCATCGGCATCGACGCTCCCGCCGACGTCCACGTCCTTCGCGGCGAACTGGCCAACAAGGAATTCGAAATCGAAACCACGCCGTTCACCCGCCGAGAAGCCGGCTGAGATTATCAGGCGACATAACGATTAACCCCAAAGAGATTGACAAAATCGATTTGTCAATCTCTTTTTTATTTATCCGGCGGGCTGACGACTGGCTGACGTCCGAGGGGTGAATATGGTCTATTTAGCTATGGTCCCACACGGAAAACACGGATTAAACGGATTAGCGCCGATTAGTTGTTCTTACTACGAGCTTCAATATCTAAAGAGCAAGGATTTTATATATTAAAATTTATATTTATTTTTTAAACCGATAATTAACGAGTATATAGCAACGAAAGAATCTGGATAACCAATCGGTGAATATCCGTCTAATCCGTAAAATCCGTGTGCTGACTGTCTGACCCAAAATAGATTTGTGTTCTCACGCGAATCACGCCAGCGCGCGTTCCAGTTTCATAACGGTCTTTTTGAGCTGGGGGTCGGTTTCGATCTGTTGAGTAAAGTTTCTCAACGAGTGGATTATCGTAGAATGATCTCGACCGCCTAGGTAGTCCGCCAGCTGTTCCAGAGTGAAGCTGCCCAGCTTGCGTCCTAAATAGACGACGGCGCCGCGGGTTAATACGGACGTCTTGCGTCTGGACGAGCTTTTCAAGTCCGCCAGCGTGATTCCAAACTCTTTTACCGCCAGTTTGGCGATGTCGTGAATTTTCAGCGGCTCTCGGTCGGCGGAAGTCTGAGACGCCCAAAGAATAAGATGGGATTCCGTAATGCCGTTGGCGATCGTTTCCGGCTCCATGAGCGCCTGACGATAGCCCAGGTCGAGCCGGAGCAGTTCGCCTTTGACGGCGGTTATGGACAGATGTCCTCTGGACGCAACCCAGGACGCGATAAAATCGGAATAGTCCGGCGGCAGAAGCAGTTTTTTCAGCGCGTCTTGAGCGTAGGCGCGGCAGAGTTCTTCGTCCGGCGACTCCGTTTTAATCAGCGCGCCGCTTTGCATGCGCTTGACCAGTTTCGCGTTCCAGCCTTCAGACTGCTCGTCTTCGTTAACGGACATCAAAACCGGAACCTGCTTTTCCGCAAGCGTATCGAGAATGAAAACCAGCTCTTCCTGAGCGTCCGGCTCCTGCAATAGCTGTTGAATGTTCGTTATCGCCAGAAAACGCAGGGCGCGAAATCGCTCCTCGAAGTCGGAAAACGTTCGGGTCAGCTGAGCGTTGCGAAAGTCCCGGTAGAAGTCCGGCGCGGTAATATAGAGCGACTTTAATCGCGGGTGGCTGCGAACCCACGTCCAGTAGACGCCAGAAATCCAGCCCGTCTTCCCGGTATGAGTCGGACCGACGAGCGTGATGGGAAACCACTCGGAATGGCTCTCGGCAATTGACCTGTCCGGATTTACCAGCACAGACGTCAGCGGCGCCAATAGACGATTGGAACGGCTGAAGAAGAACGGGGCGATTGTCCACGCCCGAACTCCGCCGCCGTCCTTAAACGTCGGTATCGACAGGTCAATTTGTGTAACCATTGAGGATTAAGTAAGCTATTAGCTTCTAGCTGCTAGCCATTAGCTTGGGTATTGGTTGTTCTCAACGTAAAATTTTAAAGCCTGTAGCTAAAATCACAAAGCTAGAAGCTAGTAGCTAGTAGCTAGAGGCTAAAAGAACTTTGTCAAGCCCGGGAGCGGAACGTTGTATATGTTCTTAACCGGGGCGTAGGTTGCGCCTTCAATTGGAACGCACGGCGGAACGGCGTCTGGCGTATATGCCGACGGAGCCAGAACCTTTTTGGAATTGAGAATCTGTTCCCAGGAAAGCTTCTGACCGGTATAGCACGCCTCGCGTCCGAGAATTGCCATAATCGTGCTGTAGGAGGAGTACTCTACGCAGTTGGTCGCCTTGGAGTTGCGAATCGAATCGTACATGGCGATGTGCTCTTCAAGGTGTCCGTCGTTGACGCGCGCTTTTCTGTCAAAGCTCCAAAGAACGTTTCCGTTCAGGTCGATGATTTTGTACTCCATCGCGCTGGCGTGTCCTTTGGTTCCCAGAATGCGGCATTGCATTTCGTTAAAGCAGCCGTTAATCTGACGGCAGCACGAATGCACTTTCACGCCGTTGGGATAATCGAATGTAACGCTCATCTGATCGTAGATGTCGCCGTACGCCGGCTGATCCACGCGGACGGAACGAGCGCCCATGCCCCACGCTGACTGCGGAAGTCCAATAATCCAGTTCGCCTTGTCAAGCGTATGAACGTGCTGTTCGACGTTGTAGTCTCCGGAA
>JAZRTH010000134.1:0-5072 GCA_045651945.1 Thermoguttaceae bacterium | reverse complement strand
AATGTGCGCGCCCGACTGTGCGCCGTCAATCAGGATCCGGACGCCGTGAGCGTGAGCAATGGCTGTCAGTTCCGCTGCGGGTGTAACAGTGCCTAGTACATTGGAAACGTGGGCGACCGAGACGAATCTCGTATGCCGATTGAAAAGTCTGGCGTATTCCGCCAGGTTGAGCTGTCCGGCGTCGTCCACCGGGATGACGCGGATCTTTGCTCCGGTCGCAGCCGCGATCATCTGCCACGGAACGATGTTCGCATGATGTTCCAGCAGAGAAACAATGATCTCGTCGCCGGGGTTGAGCAAGGGACGCACATAACTCTGCGCGACCAGGTTGATGCCCTCCGTCGTACCGCGCACGAAAACAATGTCCTTCGCGTTGCCCGCGCCGAGGAACTTCGCCACCGTCGAACGAGCGTTTTCGTACGCGTCGGTGGATCGGGCAGCCAAGTCATGAGCGCCGCGGTGCACGTTGGAGTTTTCGTGGGTGTAATAGTACGAAATACGGTCGATAACCTGTTTCGGACGCTGAGTCGTGGCTCCGTTGTCGAACCACACCAGCTGTTTGCCGGAATCCAGACGCTCCGAGAGAATCGGGAAATCCTCGCGGAGTTTCTCCACGGGAATAGCCCCGACGCTGGCGGTGGAACGCCGCAGCGGTTTCTCTCCGGTCGTGACAGTCTGCGCTGTTCCCGCATCTTTTGCGCTGGCCAGAGTCGGCGAATACGCTTCGGCAGAAGACGCAGCGTTTTCGGCTTTGAGTACATCGGCAGCGATCCGAGTCCAATCTGTTCCGGACGGCGCAGCAGGCGTGGAAACGACAGGCGCTGAAGGGACAGACGCTGAAGGAACAGGGGTGTCCCCGCTCAATTCAGCCGCCCACGCCAGCATCTGCGCTTCACTTGGCAGACCGTCCGCAGCCGGGTTTAATTGGTTCAAATCAATCTCTGTCATAGTCATAGTACTCCCCGACTTCTACGTCTTCCAAAACCGCGATTGCATCGTCCGCCAGAATCGCTGCAGAGCAGTAAAGCGACAGCAGATAGGAGGCGACTCCCTTGTCGTCGATGCCGCGGAAACGGATGGCAAGACCGCGTGAATGTTCGCCCTGCAATCCGCTCTGATACAGCCCGATGACGCCGCGTTTGGCTTCGCCGGTGCGGACAAGCAGAATATTGGTCTTGCCAAACTGGGAGGTCGGATTCTTCAGACCGTCAACCATCAGTTTGTCAGTGGGGATAAGCGGAATGCCGCGCCAGAGAATGAAGGTTCCGCCGTTGATGTTAGCGGTTACTGGCGGAACTCCGCGTCGGGTGCATTCCCGTTCGAACGCCGCGATGGCGCGGGGGTGAGCGAGGAAGAAGGACGGTTCTTTCCACACTTTGGAAATGAGTTCGTCCAGATCGTCAGGAGTGGGCGCTCCATTGAGAGGCTGAATTCGCTGGGAATCCGGCACGTTCTTTAACAGACCGTAGTCGTCGTTGTTGATGATCTGGCTTTCCTGACGCTCGCGCAGACTTTCCACCGCCAGCGCCAGCTGTTCTTTCGCCTGATCGTAGGGAGAGCTGAAAACGTCAGCCACCTTCGTGTCAACGTTGATGATTGTAGAAACCGAGCTGAGGATATATTCGCGCGGCTTGGTTTCATAATCCACGAAACCCTGCGGGATAACGTCGCACTTCGGCTTGGAGCTGCACAGTACTTCCAACGGCGTGTTGCCTTCCTTGACGCGGTTAACGCGGTAAATTCCGGACGCCAGCCCTTTGAACTCCATAAATTTTGTGAGCCAGCGAGGGGTCAGCATCCCGAACTGCGGTTTCGTTTTCGCAACGTCCGCAAGTTGATACGCCGCGGGTCTTCCTAATGCATTAATTTTGTTTTCGTCAGACATGTTCTGATCCTTTCCTTGTTAGTTGTTTTGACTCATCATGCGCATTGCCGCTTAATGAGCTAAAAAAAACATGGGATTTCTGTATCATACAGTAAAACTAAAAAGGTAGTCCATATAAGAGAAATCACCTGACAGTCGGGTTATTATACCGAAAATTCAAGTATTTGCAAGTATCCCGTAGAAAAAAAGTAAAAGTAATAGAAATATTTACACGTATTCTTTTTTGAAAAAAATGAAGCCGCAAAGAACGCAAAGGACGCAAAGAAATGAAAGGCGTTGCTTAATGAAAGGCGGTAATGGAGCGTCCAACGGACGGGGAATTACGCAGTTCGCCGACAGGCGAACCGAAACGCCGGAATAACGATACCGTTAGAGTTTACCAACCGTTGAAAGGCGGTAGGCGAAGTTCGCGAAGCGAACGTAGTTACGCTTTGTTCGAAGGGTGAAATACCGTATTGCGTAGGAGACAACGCCCCCTGGATGTAGCCCGGCTCGGGCTACTTGCTAGAACAAGAAATAATTTTTTCGCAGGAACGCCCGCTCGAACAACTGGCGCCGCGGCAGTCCCCTCCCGCTTGTCAGACCCGCCGTCCCCCTCCACCGCAGCCGACAACCATTCTGGGTCGCGGACGAAGTCCGCTAAATGAAAAATTCGCTTCGGCGGGCGACACGCCCGCGAACCGGGCTGAACAGAAGTTTTCTTTGACACCGACAAAAGTAGGTAAGAGGACTTACCTACATCCAGAGGAGGTTTTCCGCTGCGTCATTTCGTTATGCACACTGCTCGACGTTTTTGTTCGCCGTTCCACACAAAGAACGTTATTACTTCCCAGACTCCTCCGCGTCTCCGCGGCTCCGCGTGAGCTTTTTCCGGGGGCTTACGCACCCCGGCTCGCCTATCGCCTTCCATTAATTCGCAACTCGCTACTTTACAAAAAACGTCCAGCATGTATAATGGGCGGTTAAGAACGGGCGCTGATGGAGAAACGGCAAGCTGCGTTTTTGTATTGTATTAAAGACCTCAACACAAACAAGGAGCGATTACCAATGGCATCGTTAAACGATCTCATTCAAAAAATAGAAAATCCGGAATTGCGCGCCCGCATTGAGGAAGAAATCGACAAACTTGCCAAACAGAAAAAGTTTGGTCTGGTTTTTGAAGAGCATTTGCCGGAAAATTCGTTTTTGTATGGCATCCCGGTTAAAAAAGGGTCAAAGGTCGCTCGTAAAACGTCAGGTAAAATTGAGGATTTATATACAGTACTCAAAATTCACGACGGCGTCGCGGTTTGTCTTAAAAACGGAACCGAAGAAACCGAGGAAATTCCCGTAGACGAACTATGCGCAGCCGCGCAGTTTGGCGACCCCATCTATCCCTGTTTGGAATCCATCGACAGCGTTTGCAACGCGCCGGAAAGCCCTCTGTGGCATACGTTAATTGAAGCGGACAATTACCATGCGTTACAGCTTCTGGCGTATCTCTATAAAGGCAAGGTAGACTGCATTTACATCGACCCGCCGTACAACACCGGCGCGCGGGACTGGAAATACAACAACGATTACGTCGACGGAAACGACCAGTACCGGCACAGCAAATGGCTGTCCATGATGCAAAAGCGGTTAAAACTGGCAAAGAAACTGCTCAATCCAAACGATTCCGTTTTAATTGTTACCATCGACGAAAAAGAATATTTGCACTTGGGCTGTCTGCTGGAAGAAATTTTTCCAGACGCGAGAATTCAGATGGTAAGTTCAATAACCAATCCTAAAGGCGTAGCGCGTGGCGGTTTTAGACGGGCTGATGAATATATATTTGTTGTAATGATAGGGAATTCTGTGCCTGAAAGATTATCGCTTAGTGATGAATGGTCTCCTTCTGTAAACATAGCTTTAACCGGGAAAAAAAGCAAGACTACTACTCCTGATTGGACTTCAATGATGAGACGAGGAAGTCATTCAAGTAGACAAGAGCGTCCCGGTCTATACTATGCAATCTATGTAAATCCAGAAACAAAGACAATCGAAAGAATTGGAAAGCCTTTGCCGCCTGAAGTTGATAAGGACATAGAAATAGAGGGACTTGTACAAGTCTTACCGTTTAGAACTTCAGGGGCGCAAGGGTGCTGGCAAGTTGGTCCAAACGAATTAGAAAATCGAATAAAACAGGGTCGCGTTCGCGTAGGAAGTCAAACTTCTTATGGATTTGTTATTAACTATTTGCCTGATGGCGCTTATAAAGAAGTTCTTTCTGGCAAGTTTGTTATTGAAGGAAAAAATGCTGATGGATCATTGATCGCCGTTCGAAAAGATTTAGAAGACTCTGATTCTATGATTGCTCCTACTCAATGGAAAATCGCATCTCATAACGCTTCTGAATATGGTACAACTTTACTGAATAATTTAATTGGAAAACGTTTTGCGTTTCCCAAATCCCTTTACGCCGTTCACGATACAATTCGTTTCTTTGTTGCCAATAAACCCAACGCTCTAATCGTTGACTTTTTCGCCGGGTCTGGAACGACGCTCCATGCGGTTAATCTGCTAAACGCAGAAGACGGTGGTTCTCGCCGATGTATTCTTGTTACCAATAACGAAGTTTCCGACGCGGAAGCAAAAGAAATGACGGCTAGGGGAATCAAGCCCGGCGACGACGAATGGGAACGGCTTGGTATCGCCCGATACGTTACATGGCCTCGAACGGTTTGTTCCATAGAAGGACACGACGTCAACGGGAATCCGTTAAAAGGCGCCTATTTAGGCAGTGAAATTCCGATGGCCGACGGGTTCAAAGCCAACGCCGCGTTTTTCAAGCTCCGTTTTCTCGATAAAAACAACATTACAGCCAGACGGCAGTTTAAGGAACTGCTTTCGACGCTGTGGTTAAAAGCCGGGGCGTTTGGCAAATGTCCAACAATCAAAGCCGTTGTTCCTGATATGCTGATTTTACCGGAAAACCGAATGGCAATTCTCAACGACGAAAACCAGCTAACGTCTTTTGTCAAGGGAATAGAACAGTTCCCGGAAATAGCAACCGTCTTTTTCGTTACCGATTACGAAAAGCATTTTTCGCTTCTTGTCCGGAGTTTGCCAAACAGAACTTGCTATCAGTTATATCGCGACTATTTGGATAATTTCAAAATTAATACAGCAGAGGAAAGCCGATGAACGTCGATCTTTTATCTTTTCA
>JAZRTH010000133.1:0-2970 GCA_045651945.1 Thermoguttaceae bacterium | reverse complement strand
CGGCGCCTCGCCGCCCTGCATATTGACATTTTTTATTTAAGAGGTACAATAGCGGCTAATCGAAACTAAACGATTTCATCATATATTATTAACCCGCAGAAATCAGGGATTAAAATGAACATCAAATACATCAGCAGCCAGGACGGTCAGGCGGCGGAGTTTATGACTCAGCTTCGCAAGACGCTCTCCCCGCGCGGGGACGTCGTTTCGGAAGCGGGACGTCAGCGGACGATCGAGATTTTCGGCGAGGCGCTCACGCCTCAGCAGGTTGTCGAGAAGATTTGCCGCGACGTTGACGCCCGGGGTCTGGACGCCGTTTTGGAATACTCGGAACGAATCGACGGCAAACGCATGACGCCGGAAGAGCTGCGCGTCCCGCAGGAAGAACTCGACAAGGCGCGCGACAGCGTCGAACCGGAGTTTCTGGACGCCGTCCGTAAAATTCGTCAGAACATAGTCGACTTCCAAACGGCGATTCTGCACAAAGACGTCCGCGTCGAACGTCCCAACGGATACCTCATGGAACGGTACTTGCCGCTCAATCGAGTTGGGGTCTGCGTACCCGGCGGCGCGGCGGCGTACCCGTCCAGCGTCCTCATGACAGCCATTCCCGCCCAGTGCGCCGGGGTGAAGGAAATTGCTGTAGTCGCCCCGCCCACGCCAAACGGGTCGTACAACCGCGACATGCTGGCGGTTTGCTGCGAACTGGGAATCAAAGAAGTCTACCGCGTCGGCGGCGCTCAGGCGGTTGCCGCGCTGGCGTACGGCGTTGAAGGGCTGCCGAAAGTCGATAAAATCGTGGGACCGGGCAACCTGTTTGTCGCCCTGGCAAAACGGTTTGTCTTCGGCGACGTCTCAATTGACTCCATCGCCGGGCCGAGCGAAGTCGTCGTTATTGTAGACGATTCCACTAACCCCAAGTACATTGCTGCCGACCTCATCGCACAGGCGGAACACGCGCCCGGCCCCAGCATCCTCATCGGATGGCACAAGCCCACTTTAGACGCCGTTATCGGCGAGTTGGACGTCATGCTCGGACAGCTCAGCCGGGGCGACCTGGCTCGGCAATGCCTAGAAGATTTCGGCGCTTTGATTCTGGCTCAAGACCCGGACGACGCCTGTCAAATCAGCGACGCCATCGCGCCGGAACACCTCCACGTTGCGATCGACAACGCCGAAGAGCTTTTGCCCAAACTGCACAACGCCGGGGCGATTTTCCTCGGAACGTACACGCCGGTTGCGCTGGGCGACTACTGCGCCGGTCCGTCGCACGTTCTGCCGACCAGCGGCACAGCCCGATTCGCTTCCGGTTTGTCCGCCAACGACTTCGTCCGACCCGGCAGCGTAATCCATTTCAACCGCGACGGCATGCGTCAACTCGCCCCGCTGGTTGAATCCCTCGCAACAAAAGAAGGACTCACCGGACACAGAGAAAGCGTCCGCGTGAGAATGTGATATTATGAAAGGCGGTAACGGAGCGAACAACGTGAGCGTAGTTACGCTTTCCCGAGAGCAAGCAATGAAGAATTTATAAGTCGCTTGCGTCCGCTCCTCACTCCTCCCTCCTAACTCCTAACTAACATCCCCACTTACTACTTCGCAAATCAATTATGATTACAATTACTCCCAAACACGAATTTTTTATCGGCATTGACTCTGACGGCTGCGCGTTCGATACGATGGAGCTGAAGCACAAAGAATGTTTTATTCCCAATACGATCAGTTACTGGGGCATGCAGGGCGTGAGCAAATACGCTCGCGAGGCGAACGAGTTCGTCAACCTGTACTCGAAGACGCGCGGCTGCAACCGGTTCCCGGCTCTGCGAGACTCGGTCGTCTGGCTTAACCGCCGTCCGGAAGTCATCGCCCGCGGGATTCATATTGAACTGCCGCAAAGCCTGCTCGACTGGATGGAACGGGAAAACAAGCTCGGCAACGCCGCTTTGATGGAAGCGGTTCGTCAAACGAACGACCCGGGTCTGAAACGGGCGCTGGAATGGTCGCTGGCGGTTAACGACGCCGTTACGAAAATCGTCCATGGCGTTCCGCCGTTCCCGTTCGTTCGGGAATCGCTGGAAAAGCTCAGCGCCCAGGGCGACATCATGGTCGTTTCCGCCACGCCCAATGAGGCTCTGGAACGCGAATGGGCGGAACACGACATCGCCAAGTACACTGTCGTCATTTGCGGTCAGGAATACGGGACGAAAAAGGAGATGCTCGTCAACGCCAACCAGTACGCGTCGAACAAATCCCTGATGATCGGCGACGCGCCAGGCGACTACAAAGCCGCAAAAGCCAACAACACGCTCTTCTACCCGATCAACCCCGGAGCGGAAGAGGCGTCCTGGAAACGGTTCTTTGAAGAGGGCGCCGACAGATTCTTCAACGGAACCTTCGCCGGCGAATACCAGCAAGCCCTTCTGGCGGAATTCGAAACCTTCCTGCCGGAACTCCCGCCATGGAAAGTCGTCTGAAAAGAGAAGTCAACCTGTCGGAAATTCCGACAGGTTCAATTAAAAGCTTAATCTGAGGCTTTGTCCCGCCGAAGAAGTCTCACGCAAAGTCCGCGAAGTTCGCAAAGTAATGAAAGGCGGTAACGAAGAAATGGAAGGCGGTAATGGAGTTCGCGAAGCGAACGGAATTACGCAGTTCGCCGAAGGCGGACCGAAACGCTGGAATAACGATAACGTTAGAGTTTACCAACCGTTGAAAGGCGGTAACGAAGTGAGTGAAGCGAACGTAGTTACGCTTTGATTGTACGCTCGAATTGTGCAAGCGCCGCTTGCACAAATAGCTTAAGCAATATCTATTTACAGTAGGCAATTGGACGATTAATCAACTGTTGCATTTTATGCAACAGTTGAAATTCTGAGAAGCGTACATAACAAACGACGAAGCCAAAAACCTCCACGGATGGCGCCCGCCCTCGGGCGCCTTTGCCGGTACAAGAAATAATCTCTTTCGCAGAAA
>JAZRTH010000132.1:0-2670 GCA_045651945.1 Thermoguttaceae bacterium | reverse complement strand
GCGGCGAATTCCGCAAATGGTTGGCATACGCGGGTCGTCCCAGCCGGAAACCAGCCCTTCCTCAACCAGCTGTAACAGCTTTCGTTTGCTCATGACGGTGTTGGTCAGGTTAAGGCGGGCGAATTCAATCTGGCGCGGGTGATAAATCCCGAGGTTTTCGCAGTACCAGTCGTACAGCGGACGATGGTTTTCAAACTCCAGCGTGCACAGCGAATGCGTAATCCCTTCGATGGAATCGCTCTGTCCGTGGGTGAAGTCGTACATCGGGTAGATGCACCACTTGTCGCCGGTGCGGTGATGGGACTGATGAATAATGCGGTACATGATCGGGTCGCGCATGTTGATATTGGGCGAGTTCAAATCGATTTTCGCCCGGAGGGTATAGCGGCCGTTTTCGAACTCGCCGGCTTTCATGCGTCGAAACAGATCGAGGTTCTCTTCAATCGGACGATCGCGATACGGGCTGGGTTTGCCCGGCTCGGTGAGCGTGCCGCGATACTCTTTCATCTGCTCCGGCGTCAGTTCGTCGACGTAGGCTTTGCCGTCCAGAATGAGCTTTTCCGCCCATTCGTAGAGCTGATCAAAGTAGTCGGACGCGTAATGCAGTTCGTCCCAGTCGAAGCCGAGCCAATGGATGTCGTCCATGATGGAATCGACGTACTCGACGTCCTCTTTAGTCGGGTTGGTATCGTCAAAACGGAGATTGCAGCGTCCGCCGTACTCCTGCTTGATTCCAAAATTGAGGCAAATGGACTTGGCGTGCCCGAGGTGCAAGTAGCCGTTCGGTTCCGGGGGGAATCGGGTAATCGTCTGCTTGTGCTTGCCGGACGCCAAATCGTCTTCGACAATTTTACGGATAAAGTCTTTCGTTTCTTTCGCTTCGTTCAGGTTTTCTTCGGACATGGGTATGACCTTGAATAATAGATGTAATATCAAACTTCAAAACCGGGCGAATACGTCTCCCGGCTTGCCGCGTCTTTCGCTTTTTAATTCTTATTTTTAATTATATATAAATAAGAAATTTGAACAGCCCCCCTTGCTTTACCCGTTTCTACGAACGTACTCCAATGCTTTTTCATGACCCTGTTCTGCGGCTTTACGAAACCATTTCATTGCTTCGGAATAGCTGGTTGAAACGCCTTCTCCATTGAGATAACAAAAACCAAGGAAATATTGTGCATCCGCATCCTCTTGTTCTGCAGCTTTATGGAACCAAATAATACCTTCAGATTTGTTTTCCCTAACGCCATCTCCTGTTAAATATAAATAGCCTAAATTCAGTTGAGCCAAAGCTAGCCCTTGCTCAGCAGCTTTACGAAACCATTTAGCCGCATCAGTTTTGCTTAAGGATACTCCTTCACCACTGGAATAACAAAGAGCAAGACTTAATTGCGCATCTGCCAAGCCCTGTTCTGCCGCTTTGCGATACCATTTAGCCGCTTCAAATATTTTTTTGGAAACTCCTATACCACTATAGAGGCAATCGCCAAGCATATTTTGCGCTTCTGCCAAACCTTGTTCAGCAGCTTGACGGTACCAGAAAACCGCTTCAGATTTGTCTTCGGGAGCGCCGTCGCCATTGAAATAACAACTGCCAAGATTGTATTGTGCTTTTGCAAACCCTTGTTCTGCCGATTTACAATACCATTTAAACGCTTCAGATTTGTCTTCGGGAACGCCGTCGCCATAGAAATAACGTTTGGCAAGATTAAATTGCGCTTCTGCATCGTCTGGTTTATTATCTGGAATGCTATGCGGAGGTTGAACTATAGAAGAGGGAGCTTTAGAAGAAGGTTGTACGTCTGTCAAATAACTCTGAACCCGATCAACAATCTCGACTACAGTTTCATGAGTTTGTCTGGGAACGTCATAACGACTATATGGAGCCATTATGTAATGAAGAGAGCGATGTTCCTTGACATCAAAATCGCCAATTTTGTACGGCACAATCGTTTTATCGTAATCCAAAGCCATTTGCGCTTCTCGCAACATGTCTTTGGAATTGTTGGATTCGGGCGTCCAGAAGAAAAGCAATACTTTACATGCGTTGATCGCCTGGCTGATTACTTCTGAATACGCCATCCCATAATTAATTCCCACCCGATCGATAAAGTACGAAATGCCTCTTCGTTTAAATTCTTCTTCCACCGGGGCGACTAAATCTTTATTGGCATGTCGATAGGAAATAAAAACGTCGCAATTGCTGCTTGAAAAATCCTGATTGTTCATTTTGTGAATTGATATGTTTACAATTCCCTGCTAAAAGGTTAAGCAAAACGAAATAATTCCATATTGATTTATTTTACATCTTTTTTAACAAAAATCAATATACCTGTAAAAATAACGCGTCATTTTTCTTTCCCCCCTATTGCAATCTGTATTATTATTGATTAGAATAAACATAAAGTTGACAATACGCTTTGAATTAATCGTGTTTTCAGCTCCAGTATTGCCTGTTTTTTCACTCTTTTTTCCCCTGATCGAAACGACCATGCCCAAAATCATCCTTTCCGGCTTCGCCGACGAAGCTGTCAACCGTACAGAAACGAAATCCCTTGTTGAGCAGTTTACCGCGTTTGCCGCCATGGGATTGCAGTACTATTCCGTTCGATTTGTCGACCTGGGCGACGGCTCCGGGACAAAGAACGTCATGAAGCTGTCAGCCGAAGA
>JAZRTH010000131.1:0-5527 GCA_045651945.1 Thermoguttaceae bacterium | reverse complement strand
TTCCTTAAGAACCGCGTAGCGGTTCAATATTAGTAGCCGTGGGTGAAACCCACGGAGGGAATAGGGAGTAGGGAATAGGAATCTCCGTGGTTTTTACCCACGGAGATGTACGCGACCAACGGGAGCAATGTTAATACGACTCGCGCGGGAGCGCGGATTGGGAGCGGCGCCTCGCCGCCGCCGTCTCGCAACTCGCTACTCGTAACTCGCAACTTGTCACACAACCTTCAGGGCGTTTTCAATGTCGCCCAGAATGTCTTTGATATCTTCGATTCCAACGGATAAACGGATCATGTCGGGCTTGACGCCGCAGGCTTCCAGTTCCGCGTCGGAAAGCTGTCGGTGCGTGGCGTTTGCCGGGTGCAGACAGCAGGAATGAGCGTCGGCGACGTGAGTGGCGATAATCGCGACTTTAAGTTCTTTCATGAATCGTTCTGCCGCGGCGCGGCCGCCAACGAGTCCGAAAGAAACGACGCCGCACGTCCCGTTGGGCATGTACTTCTGCGCCAAAGCGTAGTACTTGTTGGACGGCAATCCGCTGAAGTTGACCCACGCAACTTTCGGGTTCGCTTCGAGGAACTCGGCAACCGCCTGAGCGTTTTGGCAGTGTCGCGGCATGCGGACGTGCAGCGATTCCAAACCGATGTTGAGCAGGAAGCTGTTGTGCGGAGACGGGATAGCGCCGAAATCTCGCATCAGTTGAGCAACGCATTTGGTGATAAACGCTCCGCCCTGTCCGAACTGTTTGGTATACGTAATTCCATGATAGGACTCGTCCGGAGTGGTCAAGCCGGGGAACTTGTCAGCGTGTTCGTCCCAGTTGAACTTGCCGGAATCGACAATAACGCCGCCGACGCTGGTAGCGTGTCCGTCCATGTACTTTGTTGTGGAGTGCGTAACAATGTCGCAGCCCCATTCAAACGGACGGCAGTTGATCGGAGTCGGGAAGGTGTTGTCGATAATCAGCGGAACTCCGTGTCGATGAGCCGCGGCGGCAAAGCGTTCGATATCGAGGATGTCCAAAGACGGGTTGGAGATGGTCTCGCCGAAAACCGCCTTGGTATTGGGTTTGAACGCAGCGTCGAGCTCTTCGTCGGTTGCGTCCGGAGAGACGAATGTGAACTCGATTCCCATTCGCTTCATCGTAACGGCAAACAGGTTGAACGTTCCCCCGTAAATGGCGGCGGAAGAAACGACGTGGTCGCCGGCGGAGCAGAGGTTGAAAATGGCGAAGAAGTTCGCCGCCTGACCGGAACTGGTCAGCAAAGCCGCCGTACCGCCTTCCAGCTCGCAGATTTTGGCTGCGACGAAGTCGTTAGTCGGGTTCTGAAGACGGGTGTAAAAATAACCGCTGGCTTTCAAATCGAACAGCAAGCCCATGTCTTCGCTGGTGTCGTACTTGAAAGTGGTTGACTGAATAATCGGAATCTGGCGAGGTTCGCCGTTTTTAGGCGTATACCCTCCCTGAACGCAACGGGTTGCAATTTCGGACACGATAAAAAATCACCTCCAATTGAAAGTTGGATTTAATATAGTAAGAAACGATATTATATAGTTTATCCAAAATACGAAGTATGAAAAGGGGGGAGAGGGGAATTATCAATTAGCAATGAGCAATTAGCAATTACGCAAGCGGCGGCTCGCCTTTTCAAAAAAACGGTTCATCCGGTAACTGCGTACCTAACAGTTTTTGAGCAGGTCAGTCCGTACACGGATTTGACGGATTAAACGGATATTCACCGATTGGTTAATTTAAGTTCATTAATTATCGACTAAAATACATTTATTAAAAATACAAAGGAAATCAAGTCTTGCCAATAATGCAAGTATGAAAAATAAACAATCGGTGTGAATCCGTCTCATCCGTGTTTTCCGTGTGGGATTTAATAGACCCTAAATAAACCTATTTTCGTTCACAGGTACGGACTTGCCGGAAGAACCAAAAAATCTTTCCCCCGGGGGCTTGTTTTTAAAAAATCTTTGTTTTATAATTCTCTTACGTAAAATAAACAATTCATTTTATAATTTTTTCAACACATTGAAAGGAGTTATCAATGACTCGACGTTTAACCGTCTTCCTTATGGCGCTATTCGTTGTTGGCGCCGCCAGCGTTTACGCCTGGGAAATTCAGGACAACCCGATTGTCAGCCGCTGGGCGAAAGAAGTCAGTCCGGAAAACGCGCTGCCGGAATACCCGCGTCCGCAGTTTGAAAGAAAGGACTGGAAGTCCCTCAACGGTCTTTGGGACTACGCTATTATCGACAAAGACGCCTCGGCGGAAACGTTTACAGCAGACGGCGAAATCCTCGTTCCGTATCCGATTGAATCGGCGTTGTCCGGCGTGAAGAAGTTCGTCGGCGAACACAAACAGCTGGTCTACAATCGCAAGTTTACCGTTCCGGAAGAATGGACTAAAGCCGGCAAGCGAATCCTTCTCAACTTTGAAGCCTGCGACTGGAAAACCCAGGTTTTCGTCAACGGCAAACTCGTCGGGAAGCATACCGGAGGATACACGCCTTTCAGCTTCGACATCACCGACGTTCTGGTTGAAGGCGAGCAGGAACTTCGCGTTGTCGTTTACGACCCGACCGACGCCAACTGGCAGCCGCACGGCAAGCAGGTTCGCCGCCCGGGCGGAATCATGTACACGGCTGTTACAGGATTGTGGGGATCCGTCTGGATGGAGCCGGTTGCTCCGCAGGGACAGATTCTTTCCGCGGCGGGATACGCGGCAACGCTCAAAGACGGCAAGCTGACGCCCGCTCTGGACGGCTCGTTTGTTATTCAGGGAACCGCGTTCGTAGCGGACACGACCATCGAAAACACCGCGGCGGAAGTCGCCATTTACGATGCGGAAGGCAAAGTCGTCTTTGCTGAATGGACCCGAATCGTTGACGGCAAGTTTACCTTTACCGGCAAGATCGAAGACCCCAAATTCTGGGCGCCCGGCTCGCCGTATCTGTACAACGTCGTTTATAAACTGGCGATCAACGCCGAGCAAATCGACAAGGTCGAAAGCTACATCGGCTTGAGAACGTCGACTATCGGCAAAGACAAGGACGACTATCTGCGGTTGCTGGTTAACGGCAAGTTCATCTTCCAGTACGGTCCGTTGGATCAGGGCTGGTGGCCGGACGGACTGTACACGGCTCCGACGGACGAAGCTCTGAAATACGACCTGATCGCGACGCAAAAGATGGGCTTCAACATGCTCCGCAAGCACGTCAAGGTGGAATCCCGCCGATTCTACTATCACTGCGACAAGATGGGCATGCTCGTCTGGCAGGACATGCCCTCCGGCAGCAACGCCGTTGGACGTCCCGAAGCGCCCGAAGCCTCTCAAAACTACTACAACGAATGGACGGACATCATGACCGAGCTGCAGAACTCGCCGTCCGTTATTATGTGGGTTCCGTTCAACGAAGGCTGGGGACAGTTCGACACGGAAAAAGTCGTCGCGTACACGAAAGACTTCGACCCGACCCGCGTCGTCAACTGCGCCAGCGGCTGGACGTTTAAGAACTGCGGCGACGTTCACGACATGCACTCTTATCCCGGTCCGAACCGTCCCGCCAACAGTGACGAATTTGCTATCGTTTTGGGCGAATTCGGCGGTCTGGGACTGCCTGTTAAAGGACATTTCTGGAAAACCGACGGCAACTGGGGTTACGTCAACATGGGCGACAGCGCCGCGCTGCTGGAACGTTACACCGGATTGATGAAGCGTCTTCGCGTTCTGATTGACGAAGGGCTTTCCGCCGGCGTTTATACGCAGACGACCGACGTCGAAACGGAATCCAACGGTCTGATGACCTACGACCGCGACGTCAACAAGATGGGCGAAGAAAACGTCGCCAAAGCGAACTCAATTCTCTTCCGCCCTGCCCCGGTTCTCAAGCGCGTTATTTTCGACGACGCCCGCAAGGGAGAAAACTTTTGGAAGTTCACCACAGAACAGCCGGCGGACAACTGGATGGACGCAAACTTTGACGATTCCAGCTGGGAAGAAGGCAAAGCCGGATTCGGCAGAGAAGACCAGTACAATGTTCCGAAAACGGAATGGAAGACGCCGGAAATCTGGCTTCGAAAGACGTTTGAATTCGACGGGAATCTGGAAGGGTTCCTCGCCGCGACGCTCTTCCATGACGAAGACTGCGACGTCTATATCAACGGCGTCAAAGCGTTCAGCCTCAACGGATACGTAACAGCCTACTTCAATCAAGAGGTTTCTCCCGAAGCCTGCAAAGCTCTTAAGAAGGGACAGAACGTCATTGCCGTTCACGTCAAACAGACCAGCGGCGGCCAGTTCATCGACCTCGGACTGTTAGAGATGGTCGAAGGAGAGAATTAGCAATTAGCAATTTGCAATTAGTAATTACGCAAGCGTGACATTTCGGGGAGTGCGGCGCCCATAGGCGCCCCCTTGTCCAAAGACCCGCTGACAACCTGCGACGAAGCAAACAACCTTATCGGATCGCGGGCTTTGCCCGCTTCTCTTACTTTAGCCTTTGTTTTATATGGAAAAAGAGAATAGCAAAACAATTTCTAAAAACGATTCCGGCGTTGGCGCTTCGGGCGAATCCGATTGGAATCGATTTATGACGCTGTATACGACGCTTTATGCGTTTCTTTTGCCGCTAGTTGTATTCATAGCGCTTTTTTGTGAACTCCTTTTTCGCAAATGGGTTGGTTATATTCTTTTTGATCTCTTGTGCTTTATTCCGTTTTCTGCTATTTATTTGTTGTCTGTTTGCATTAGTTTAGTTTTGATTCCAGCTATCTTGATTGGAATTAAAATGCATGATAACGCAGTACACGAGAAAGGAAATAACAGGCGTTTTGCAAAGTCGCGGGGTAAACATCAAGAATCGAAGTTTAGCCTTTTTTGTAAAAGCTTTCGTTACACCTTTCTCGGCGAGATTATATATATTTTCTTATACGTTGTATTATTTGGAGTATTGATAGCGCTGTTTTTTCTACTGCCGAATCTTCTCCAATACTGCGCGCAAGCCATACTTCCTCATAGCGAACCTGTCGTTTCTGTTCATGACAGCGGACAAAGCGCCTGGGCGGGAATTGCTATAGTTATGATGTTAGATGGCTTGAATTTATTGTTGTTCTGCATTTTTCTTGTTGTATTCTTTTATGTGTTAATACGTCGACTTGGTTCGTATCAGATACGTCAATTTCGCGCATACAGACGTCAAAAAGCCAGAAGAAAGGAACGTCTGACGAAAATAAGAAACGAACAGCACGCCCCGCCGCCCGATTCGCCGGAACAGCAAGAGAGTTTCGACGACGACAAGACGGAGAACGATTTTTAAGCCGCAAAGAGCGCAAAGTAATCTTTTAACTTCGCGAACATTCTCCGCTCCTCCGCGCCTCCCCATGAGTTTTTTTTCGGGAGCTTCGTTCACGCCCACGGGTTTACACCCGTGGCTCGCCTAGCGCGAAATCAATGTGACATCTTAATTCCGGCGTTTTGTTCGCCTGACGGCGAATGCGTAATTCCGCTCCCGTTGGTCG
>JAZRTH010000130.1:0-3587 GCA_045651945.1 Thermoguttaceae bacterium | reverse complement strand
GGTTGATTTCCCTGTGCCATTCTCACCGACTAAAATAACAGGCTTTGGATCGCCGTTTTCATGAAACGGGAAATCAATACGAACATCGGTTAAAGGTCCAACGTTTTTGTCAATCAATTTCTTTAAGTATATGCTATTAGCCATATTTATAATCTCCCTTCAAAGGCGTCTTTTAAAATGCTTTGTCGTAAGGCGTCCGCTTGCTGCAATGAAGCGTCTACCGTTTGTTCGATGTTGTCGCAGACGGACAATCTATATGTTATACTTTGGTTTAATTCATTCTCCAACTCATAGGTTATATACGGCACTGGAATGTGTCGAACAATAGCATCGTTCAAGTTTTTCATAGTAGTTCCAGTTGCATGCTCTTCGAGATAATGTACTACATCAGGGCTAGAAAGAATTTGAGCATAAAATATCGCATCATAATCCGGTTTCAAACGAATGAGAATACATCCTGTACCGCAAAGCCATCCGTTTTCAACGTCTGTAACCGCAGCAGCCCTTCCCATTTCTCCTCTACGACCTAGAACAATATCATTTCGTTTAAGTACGTATGAAGAAAGTTCTTTAGCCTTTTTAGATGAAACTGTTACAGTTGGACTAGGACATATCTGACCGTCTTTTATGTGTTGTGGATTTATAACAGGTATACCATTCCTTATGTAATCATCCTTATGTAACAGTGTTCCAAAAGGACCAATACGGATACTTTCTGCTATTTCTGCAATTTCAACAGTTTTTGCTGAATCTACGACTGTGAAAACCTCTTTAAGAACGGCTTGGCGGAATACGCCAAGTTGGTATTTTATTTTTTTCAGCGTTTCAACGCCTGCGTCCAACTGCGAAAATAGTTCCTCTATTTTGGCTACTATGCGCTCCTGTTCCGAAAGAGGGGGAATGGGAATTTCAAAATCCTCTATATAAGATCGTTTAATATTATTTATATTTGTTCCTTTGCATTGCGTTTCAATGTGTTTTCTAAACGATGGTTCCATTAATGCAAAGAATAAGTATGACGAATTGATATTATGCGGAGAAATTTTAGAGCAAAAAGCGCCATAAGTACAATTCATATCATTTCTAGCAAGTGCAACTTTACCGACATGCGCTTTACTACCACTAGACATAGTAATTACAATATCGCCGGTTTTTATCATTTGTTCTTCTGAGACTAAACTATTTGGAACAAAAACATAATCATCAAGAATAAATTGTCCTGCATTGATATTATTAGCTCTCAATAAAAGAACATACGATTTTTGTTTTTTCTTACTTGCTTGTTCTTTTTTATAAGATACACCTCGAAATATTGAGGCAACCTCGCCGATTTTTAATTTTTTCATCTTATGCCACCAATTCCAGATTCATTATTTTTTACCGTCATTTGAAGTCGATAGTGCGACCAACTTAATTCAGGACGCACTGTGTCCTGAATTGGGGAAAATAAATTCGTCTCGCAACTTTCGGCAGACAGCGTCTGCCGAATTGGGAACGAGAGATAAAATCGTCGTTTTTCCTGTTTCATCTTACGCCACCAACTCCAGATTCATTTCGTTGAGTATGCTCTCGTAATTCTCGCCGAACACTTCGTAAAATCTGCCTAGCCCGCCTTCCCGGTCAAATGGACTGAGGTCAAAGTCCTCCGGTTCTATGCTTAGCGAAACAACGATATGGTTTCTGATTAAACGAAGCCATTTCATCTGCTCCTCGGTAAACTTTACCGGACCGGCGTTGCGCCGCATCGTCCACTGCATAAAGTTGTAATTCACCCGCTCTGCAAACGGGGCGAGATGGTCGGCGTACCCCAGCTCAAAACGGATTATGGAAATGAGGTCTGTAATCTGCGCCATCGCGCCGCGGTTTACCTTTGCCGGCTTTTTGATGTAATAACATTCCCACAGACGTTCAACGGTAACGTTTTGCGCAGTGAGTTTAGCGTACAGTTCTTTGAGCCGTTCAATCGCCATGGGTCTGTCTTTGTACCGCTGGTCGTAGACGATTCGCAGAGCGAGAATTTCGTCTTTGTTGGCTTCGATAAACTCCTGAAACGTTTTAATAACGCGGTCGGCGTTCGCCTGCTGGTCTGTATCAAACCCGGCGAAAAGGACCGTATCCAAATTGACGTTGTCGATAATCTGGGTGAGACTGCGGCGGACGTTTTCGATATAGTCCCGATTTTCCGGACGGCAGAACGGTTCAACGGCGGCGTGCAGGAGTTCCCCTTGCGCTGCGTCCAGACGGCGCTGTTCTTTTTCGGTCGGTTCGCGGTCGTCGGCGAGAACCACGCCCGATTTGCCGGAGAGAACGTCCTGATCAAACGCCTCCAAAAGCCGCTGAGCGATTTCGTCTGCCCCGCTGCCAACGCGGGTCTTAAATTCCGCTCGCTCTTTGGAAGTCATTTGAATATTGATTCGAACCAGACGGTTTGCCAACGAGGTGAGCGTGTCCTCGTCTTTGGAGCCTAACGCCGTTTGGAGCATCAATTCTTTCAGGCTGACAGACGGCTTTCGTTCCAGCGTCCGGGTTTCCGTTTTCTTCGACTTTGTAACGCCCACGGCGTCTACGATAACGAAATGATCTTTATTTTGAACGGCGGAGGGCGTAACCTTTTGCAAATCGTCTTTGCTGAGCGTTCGGGTTCCGCGCCCTTTCATCTGTTCAAAGTAATTTTTACTGCGGACGTCGCGCATGAAAATCAGACATTCAATCGGCTTGACGTCTGTGCCGGTGGCGATCATATCCACAGTAACGGCAATGCGGGGATAGAAATCGTTTCGGAACGCGCTGAGAACAGCGGCGGGATTGCTGGCTCGACAGGTGATTTTCTGACAAAACTGGTTGCCTTCGCCGAATTCCTCCCGGACAATCTGAATGATGTCGTCGGCGTGGCTGTCCGTTTTGGCGAAGATGAGCGTTTTTGGGGTTTCGCCGCGGTTGGGAAACAGGACGGGAAGATTTTCTCTGAACGTTCGGATAACGGCGCGAATCTGGCTGGGGTTGACCACGTCCCGATCCATGGCGGAGGCGTTATAGGCAAAGTCGTCGTCCATCTGTTCCCAGCGTTTGGCGCGAGTGAGCCGGTTTCGATACTCGATCTGCTGTTTCAAAATGAACGCGCCGTTTTTTGTAACGTCGGTTTCAATGAGAAAAACGTCTTCTCCCACGTTGACGCCGTCCAGAATCGCCTGTTCTCGCGAGTATTCGCTGACAACGTTTTGATTGAAAAACGCAAACGTGCGTTTGTCCGGCGTGGCGGTCAGACCGATAATAAAGGCGTCGAAATACTCTAAAACCTGGCTCCAGACGTTGTAAATCGACCGGTGACATTCATCGACGATAATGCAGTCGAAAAACTCCGGCGGGTATTTGTCGTTATATACAACCGCTTTGGGCGGCTGGTCGTCCGCTCCGCTTTGTTCAAAGGGGGACGTTTCCTCAAGGGATTCGTCCATTTCTTCCCCCTTGAGGATGGAATACATGCGCTGAATTGTGCTGACGCAGATTTGGACGTCTTGAGGAATGTACGAACTGTTAAGACGCTGTACGCCGTAAATCTGGGCGAAAGAGCGGCTGTCGTCGTTGGG
>JAZRTH010000129.1:0-1228 GCA_045651945.1 Thermoguttaceae bacterium | reverse complement strand
GAGGGGCTCTTGTTTTGTTAAAAAAGTATATGAAAGAGTAGAAATCGAAAAAAGAGGGTAATGGAGCGAGCGAAGCGAGTGGAATTACGCAGTTCGCCGTAAGGCGAACCAAATGCATTGCCATCTTTTATCAATAGCGTTTAATTGGAGACTCAACTATGACCTATCGAACATTCATTGCAATATTATTCGCTGCCGTCTTTTCATCTGTTGCCAGCGCGAACGACGGCGTTTACGTTCTCGACAACTTTACCGTAGAAACCGCGCCGTTGTGGCGTTCAACCAGCAGTTCGGAACGTGAACTGACGGCTAAACCAGAAGGCGCCGAATTCTCTGTTTCATTCAAAGCCGGTCAGGAACTTGATCGCGCTTCTATTGACAGAACGCTTGACAAGCCGATTGACTTGAGCGAGTATTCCCGCTTTGAAGTCGAGATTGAAGTGGATAACCCGGAAGCCTTTTCGCATTGCTCGTTTTACTTTCATTCAGGAAACGGGTGGTACGGCTGCATCACCGACATCCCGCCCAAGCGAGGCGTGATGACGTTTCGGAAAACCGATTTCCATACAGAAGAATCGCCGGCGGGCTGGGATAAAATCGACGGCATTCGGATTTCGCTTTGGCGCGGTCAGTACTCCAGCTCGCGCATTATCTATTATTCTCTCCGTTGCTTTCAAGAGCCGATTCTGTTTCTTTCCATCCCCAACAGTGAAGGCGTCGTTCCCTGGATCGGAACCAACAACGGATGGATTCTTCAACCCATGCTTAAGGAACTGGGACTTTTCGCCGACAGTATAACTCTGCCTGCCGACGCTGACGAAAGTTGGTTCAAACGGCTCGACAACCGCTGCGCCGCTGTCGTTTTGTGTGACAGACATCTTAACGAATTCCAACGCAGCGTTTTGGAAGAGCAGGCGAAAAAACGCGGCATTCCATTGCTCATTCTCAGCGACGATTTGCGAGAGAAACCGTTAGGAAAAACGGATTTGCTGGCGTTTTTGATTCGTAGCGATAAACTGAAAGCGTCGATTCGTCAATGTATGCTCAATCTGGCGTCAACCGCAGCAGGACAGACGGTTCCCGAAGCAGAAAAGATTATTTCAGAAATGACTCAACTTGAACGCGAGAAGGGATTCCCGGAATTCGTCGAAGCCTGTCGGGAACGGCACGATGAAGAACTGTACAAGGCAGCAGCGCCCCTTCGCAATTCAAATACGCTTCCTTTCCG
>JAZRTH010000128.1:0-1650 GCA_045651945.1 Thermoguttaceae bacterium | reverse complement strand
CTGACCTGCTGATTCGGCAACGGGGAGGAGCCTTCTGCTAACGCCAGAGTAATAAACGACCCTTGAGCAAACTCTGTATCTCCTGAAACAATAAGGGAGTCTGCACCCGTTTCGTCGAATTCCAACAACAGCGTCGAACCCGGATTGAGGGTAAAATCGCCTGTAATTTCTAATGAACCAACTGAATTGCCCGGCGAGAATGTCGCTGCGGTATAAGCGCCGTCGACAAGTTCGCCGATTTCCAGAGCGCCTGTGAAATACTCTTTCATATCCAGACGACCGGAAGAAACGACAAAGCTGTCTGCGTCAACCATGTCTTTTGCAGCGGCGTAAATCTGAAGCGTTCCGTCGCCGGTTTTTTTGATTGTATCAGCTGAAATCGCCCCGACGTATTTTGTCTGACTGTCGTTATTGAGCGTCAAAGCGCCCGCGACGCTAATATTCCCCGCTTCGCCGGAAAGATTCTGAAGCGCGACGTCTTCTGTTCCGAATGTAACCGTTCCAGATGTAACTTTGAAAGAGCTGTTTTCCCCCATCGTTATGGAAGGAATATTGACAGTCATTTCAGAACTGTCATACGCAATTTCCAACTCGGCGCCTTCGCCAACCGAAACCGTGCCCGTTCCCAGCGCGCCAGAGCCAGCTAGTTTGAGCGTTCCGCTGGAAATAGTCGTCCCGCCGGAATAGCTGTTGGCGCCAGAGAGCGTCAACGTTCCAGAACCTTCTTTTACCAAATCCGCCGCTCCGGCAATAGCCCCAGGAACGACCAAATCAGTAGACGAATTGTATTTGAATTCGTTGCTAAGCGTCAACGTTCCAGTCATGTCATCCATAACGCCGTCCAAATATTCAAAAGAATTAAACGATTGAACATAATTGTTCCAGTTTATTCTTCCGTTTACAGCGTGAATGTTTGTTGCGCCATTGAGTACGTTGTCAGATTCTAAAGCCAATCGTCCAGCGTCGCTGCTTGTACCGACATTAAAAGAGCCTGTATAATTTGAAGCTGTATAACCATCTTTAAAAGCCAAATATCCAAAACCGGTAAGCGTAAGCGTTCCTGACCCGGAAAAAGACTTAAAAAGATTCCAGCCGCTTGAAGAAATAAACGTTGAATCCCCTGTTATGGTAACGCTGCTTGCTGGAATTGTGCCTTGAGGAGCGCTCAGCGTGGCGTTACTGAGAGTTAAAGCGCCAGTACCGATAGAACCAATTTTGGACGCCGTCAACGTTCCGCTGGTAATAGTCGTTGTTCCGGTATACGAATTGGAGCCGGACAGGGTCAGAACGCCGGCGCCGGTCTTTTTTAATCCGCCGCTTCCTTTAACAACGCTGGCGATGGTTATTGTTTTATTGGCGACAATATCGAACGTTGGCGTTTTCCCGCTTGTTAATGTAACAGTCAGATTGTCCGCCCAGGCATGGCTGGCAGAAGCTTTGACCACGCCATTTCCCAAATTGATTTCAGGAGCGATTGCACTGTTATAACTGCCTTTCTTTTTGATATAAGTAACGCCTTCAGAACCCAAATTCAATGTTCCGCCTGTAAGATTGAGATATCCTTTTCCTCCCAACTTTTTATTAACGGTTTTTCCGCCTGCTGAAAGGTTTATTCCCTTTATGTTAGCTTCTCCGCCGGAAATGTTCAGT
>JAZRTH010000127.1:0-8793 GCA_045651945.1 Thermoguttaceae bacterium | reverse complement strand
AACTTCCGCGGCGACCGCGCTATTGAAATCTCGATGGCGTTTGACGGCGGAGCGGAGTTCGACAAGTTCGACCGCATTCGCGTCCCGGAAGTCTACTATTCCGGCATCATGGAATACGACGGCGACCTCAAGATTCCAAAGCATTACCTGGTCAACCCGCCGCAGATCGACCGCACGTTCTGCGAGTATCTGTGCGACGAAGGCGTCAAAATGTTCGCCATTTCCGAAACCCAGAAGTTCGGACACGTTACCTATTTCTGGAACGGCAACAAGTCCGGATACATCAACGAGGCGATGGAAACGTACCACGAAATCCCGTCGGATAAAATTGAATTCGACAAGGCTCCGAAGATGAAAGCGGTCGAAATTACCGATTGGGTTATCGACGCTCTCAACTCCGGACAGTACAAGTTCGGGCGCCTCAACCTGGCAAACGGCGACATGGTTGGTCACACCGGCAACATGGACGCCGCCGTTATCGCGGTTGAAACGGTTGACGAATGCGTCGGACGGATGCTGGAAGTCGTCAAAAAGCTCAACGGCATCGCTATCGTTACAGCCGACCACGGCAACTGCGACATCATGTGGACGGAAAAGAACGGCGTTCGCTCTCCCAAAACGGCGCACACGCTCAACCCGGTTCCGTTCTGCATTTACGACCCCAACTACAACGGGGAATACGAAATGTCCGCCGCCGCGACCGACGCGGTCAACCGTCCGGGTCTGTCCAACGTTGCTGCGACCGTCATGAATCTGCTCGGATTCAAGGCTCCGGAAGACTACCGTCCGTCGCTGATTGAGTTCAAGAAAAATTAGCGTTTAACACAACCGCAGGTTTTGCAGTTAGAATTGAGGAGTAAGGAGTGAGGAGTTATTGAGGCGCTTGCGTCAACTCCTTACTCCTAATTCCTAACTCCTCACTATCACTTTCTACATTCTGCCTCCAACCATGCTAAGAAAACTGTTTGAAAGTGAAACGTTTCGTAAACGTCTGGATTACTTCATATTGGGGTTGATTCTGCTCAACGCCGTGGTGATGGTTTTACAATGCTATTATCCAGGCGACATAATTTTACAATGGCTGGACACAACGATACTGATAATTTTTTGTATCGAGATTGTTGTTAAGATAATTGGACTGACCTGGAAAGGGTACTGGTCTGATTCCTGGAACTGGTTCGATTTCGGGGTAACCATGATTGCGTTGGGCGCCTGTTTGCAATCATTTATTCCAGCAGGGGAATCGACGCTCAACGCCATTTTCACGCTTCGAATCTTCCGGGGATTCCGATTCTTCAGGGTTCTAAAGTTTATTCCAAACATAGATTCAATTATGAACGGGTGTCGTCGCGCCATTTCCTCGACGTCCGTTATCATTTTGGCATTTTTGATAACAGCGTTTATCTGGTCAATTATCGCCTGCAACCTGTTTGGCTCCGTCGCCCCGAATTATTTTAAAGATCCGCTGACGTCGTTCTATTCAATCTTTCGGCTGTTTACTATTGAAGGCTGGTACGAGATCCCGAACGCAGTCGCGGCAGGTCAGCCGGAATGGTATCAAACCATAGTCAAACTATTCTTCTCTGTCCTGTTGTTCCTGGGAGGAATCATTGGCATGTCGTTTATCAACTCGATTATTATTGACGCCATGGCAAGCGACAACAACGACGAATTGCTGGATCACATTAAAAAACTGGAAGCAAAAATCGAGATATTGATGGAAAAGCAGTCTCAGACCGGAGAAGAGCAGGACTCGGAATAGTTTTCGCTATTCCATCATTCAAACATCTCATTTCAAACATTTTTAAAAATTTTTATATTTTTTTATAGGAGCTCTTTACTAAAAGCTTTAAATCTGATATAATCTTTATATATAGTCTTGACATATCGAACCCGGCGCATGGCAAGAGCGTAATAACTCATGCCAGGACCGGTTCCCGAAACAGAATGACATTGGGGGTTTTTTCACTCACACAAAAAGGAACAGGACATGATCGTAAAACTCATTGTACACGGGGGCAAAAACGAAGGCGCAGTGATTGTCGTTAATAAACCGCAGTTCATTATTGGACGGCTGCCGGAATGCAATCTTCGTATTGAAAGCAAAGCTCTTAGTAGACGTCACGCCCAGATTGACGTTAAAGACGGTTCGGTTACGGTCAAAGACTTGGGCAGTACGAACGGCACTTTCGTTGACGGGAAAAAGATTACAGAAGAAGTCGAGCTGAAAAACGGTCAATCATTACGCGTTGGTCCGCTGGAAACCACAGTGCAAATCTCAGCTGAAATGCACGGCGCGAAAAATCCCAAGGTTGCATCTGTAAAAGAAGCTGTCAACCGCGTTGCAAATGCAAAACAGAACGCTCCCTCCGACGACGGCGAGATTGATTTGTCCGCGCTGTTTGGCGAAGACGGCGCAGAAGCGGGCGAAGAATTTCAGAAAACGCTCACAACTGTCGTCAATTGGAACGCTCATCAGGAACAGGTCGAGCAGAAAAAGAATGAAAACGTAAATCATTCCGCCGACAGCCGTGAAGCGGCGTCCAAAACGCTCGAAGCCATGTTCAAAAATTCAATGAAATAATAACGGCTTAAAATCAGCAAACAGTTTATTGACAGCCGTAGATTTTTCTGTACGTAAATCCTCGGCTGTCAGAACGCCTTTAACGATAAATGAGATTACCGAAAAAACCTCAATCCAAACCGAAAGAATCCAAAGACGCCGCTTTGCTGGGCGTTGGATTTGATAATCAGGACGAAGAAACCCGCCTGACAAAGGGGGAGAATTATCTGCTTGTCGGGGGCAGCCAGCAAACGCATGAGATTATGCAGGAAACGGCAGTCAGAGTCAACGAACAACTCGAAAAGAAAGGCAAACGCCTTGCCGATCTCGAACCAGAAGAATTCCGGGACGTCATGGCGGAAGCCGTCGAAAAAACAGGTCGCGGATAAGCAAACTTGTTACTGAACAAGGGCTATAATAAATGCTTCGTTCTCTGTTGCGAAGCATTTAATTTCGTTATAACAAAGCATTTGTCGCTTCAATATATTCCATGAAAAAAACTCTTTTATTTGTTCTTGTATCTATCATAGCCGCAGTCGTTGTTGGATGGGGAATCGCTCGATACAGAATAACTCATCCACCGTACAGCGAACAGGCATTAATCGACTGTATCACGCCAACGGTTCCAACATTTAGCAATCCCCTGGATAGCATAAACGCCATTGTCGACGGCGCAAAAAAATTCGAATCTACAGCCCGACCAATTCTTAATGTTGAACGGTTGTATAATTTTGGCATTTTACAAAATGGAGAAGTTGGAAAACATCAATTCGTTATAAAGAATACAGGAACGGCAGATCTGACAGTTTCCGTTGAAGAAACCAGCTGTAAATGCACCGCCGCCGACCTGGGAAAAGGAACCGTCAAGCCGGGCGATTCCACTGTTATTGACGTCTCCTGGAAAACAGCAGATTATATCGGGGAGTATGTACAAAAGGTTTTAATTCGAACCAACGACCCTGACATGATGATGGTCGAGCTGGAAGTGCAAGGAAAAATCGTGGCAGACGCACGCGCTATGCCATCTGAACTGACGTTTTCCAATATAACTTATGGTTATTCTGCTCAATCGGAAACGCAAATTGCCTGTTACAAAAATCCTCCTCTGGAAATTACCGGATACGACTTTCTCAATCCGGACGCCAAAGACAGGTTTGAACTTCAAATTTCCCCGCTGACTGAAGACGAATACAAGAGCGAACCGGACGCGACAGGCGGCTATCAACTCACGTTAACCGCCAAAGACAATCTGCCGCTGGGACCGTTTAGCGAAACCCTTGTTTTGAAAACCAACAGCTCCCTTCAGCCGGAAATTAAAGTTCCAGTTTACGGAACCGTCGTCGGGAACCTTTCGTTGGCAGGTCCGGGATGGAGCGAAGAAAGCAAAACCTGGATTCTGGGCATTCTGGAAACCGGTAAAGTCGGAAAGAAAATCCTGTGGGTTTTGGATCGATCAACCAAACCGGAAGACAGAAAAAATGTTAAAGATGGAGAAATCCCGCCGCATATTGATTTGGAAATTGAGTCCGTCAATCCCGATTGGCTTCAGGTTGAACTGGACAAACCGGTTTATCTGCCAGAATCCGGCGTTGTAAGAACAATTATTCATCTTACAGTCCCAGCTGACGCCCCAATTTGCGATTATTGGGGGCATGTTCAGGAAAAAATGGGGACAATTATTTTAAAAACTTCCTCAGAAGACGAAAAATCAATCTTGATTAATATTCGATTTGCGGTTACAAATAAGCAGGAATAATATTTGGCAATTCCTGTCCTGATTATTATTCTTCGACGTCCATAGCGGCGTCGCGTTCCAGATGGGCTATCCATCGGCATGGGATTCCATTTTTTTACCCCACTTATTACGCGAATCAAATTCGCTAAATATGCCATGAAACATTTCACGTTTTTCTGTGTAACAGTAATAAGCTTGACAATTATCATGAGCATCTTATCCGGATGCAATGAACCCAATAATTCGTCAACTGAACAAACAACCGACAAAACCTCGTCTCCCGCTTCGATTGACCCAGCCTCTGAAAAAACGGGAGTTGATACAGACGCCGCAAAGCCTGGCTTCGATCTGCCGGTTCCAGAATTAAAAGCTCAGATTAAAGATCCTGAACCGACATTGGACGCTCCGGAAATTCCCGAGATGCCGGAACTTGAAGCTCCTGTTTTGCCGGATGCGGATACTCCAGAAGCAACTCCGGAAGCCCCGGAACTTGAAGCCCCTGCTCTCCCGGAAACCGAAACTCCAGCTGCACCGGAAGCCAAGGAACTTGAAGCCCCTGCTCTGCCGGAAACCGCAACTCCAGCTGCGCCGGAAGCCAAGGAACTTGAAGCTCCTGCTCTGCCGGAAGCGGAAACTCTGGAAACTCCTGCTAAAACGGAATCAGAAACAGAAGCCGTTCTCGAGCCTCCGAAACTTCAAATTCCTGACCTTGTGGAAATTAAACCTCAAGCGTCTATTGCATCCGATGCCATTCAAACTGAAGACATGGAATTAGCGGAACTTCCAGATTCAGGGAAAACTCTCCCAAATCTGGAACCTAAAACACAAACAGAGAAACCGAACGCTGTTCAGCCTGACACCATCGGTCCAAAACCAACTCAAGTTCGTACCGCTAAAGCGGAACCCGCTCAAGTTGCCCCGTCAGTTCCCGAAACGCCGGCCGCTCAAGCAGCTAAATTGGATACAACGCCAACTGTCGATGCAACAAACGCCGCCAGCGCCGCCGCAGCCGCTGAACCAAAATGGGAATCAAAGAATAAATCGACAACGGATCCTCAAACCCTTAAAGAAGAAGCGGCTAAACTGGTTCAAACAGAGCTGCAAAAGCTGGACGATTCTCTCGATCTGAATCTGATTGAACAGAATGATGCAGCTGAATCTCGCGTTTTACCTCCGCCGCCCAAGAAGACCTCTGCAGACGAACCTGGAACGCTTCCTTCAGAGCTTTCAGCTCAAACGGCTGACAATACGGCAGATAAACCCAATAATCCATTGCTGGAAAACATTCCTCAAACGGAAAACGGTCAATCCAATAATAACAGCGCCGCAGCGCCTCAAACAGCAACAACTCAGCCAAATGAAATCGTTAAACCGCCCTTTGATCCAATTAAAGAAAACGGTCCGATTTTTGTTGGTTGGGGAGTTCCGCGAGTCGCTCTGGTTATTACCGGTCAGCAAAACGGTTATTTGGAACCGTGCGGCTGCGCCGGTCTGGACAGAATGAAAGGCGGTCTGTCTCGCCGATACAGCTTTATCAAAGGATTAAAGGATAAAGGTTGGCCCGTTATCGCCCTGGACGTCGGCGGCATGTGCAACAGCTTCGGCAAACAGGCGGAATTGAAATTCCATACAACGGCGTCTGCTCTGCGAGCAATGGGATACAACGCCATCGCGCTGGGCAAAGCGGAACTCGGATTCCCGGCGGCGGATATTTTATCGGAAATCGTCAACGCAGACGGAACGCCCGGCATGTTCGTCTCCGCCAACGTGAGCGTCTTTGAACGCAATGCGGGAATGCCCCTTACATACAAAATCCTTCAGGCAAACGGACTGAAATTTGGGATTACATCCGTTCTGTGCAAATCCGCTCAGAATTTCAGCCAAAACGACGAAATTCTCCTTTCTCCAACCAAGGAATCGCTCAATAAAGTTATGCCGATTCTCAAAGAGAAAAGCGACATTCGCATTTTGCTTTCACACGGAACTGTAGACGAAGCGATGATTATCGCCAGAGATTACCCGGACTTCCAGATTATCGTAACAGCCGGAGGAAATCCTGAACCGCCCGCCAAACCGGTCATTCTGCCCAGCGGACAGTATATTATCACTGTCGGACAGAAAGGCATGTGCTCCATCGTCTTGGGATTCTTTGAGAAAGGCGTTTTGAAATACCAGCGCGTTCCGCACGACTCCCGGTTTGAGCAGTCGGACATCGTTCGACAGATGATGCAGTCCTACCAGGATCAGCTCAAGGATCTGTGGCTGGACGGATTGGGAATTCGTCCGGTTCCGCAAACCGACCCCTCTCGCGGCGCAAACGTTGGACCGAAAAAATGCCAGACCTGCCACGAATACCAGTACGACGTCTGGAAGAAATCCAAGCACGCTCACGCCTTCAAGTCGCTTGAGGACGCCAAGCCGGCGCGCGATTTCGACCCGGAATGCGTTTGCTGTCACGTTGTTGGATGGCATCGTCATCTCTACTTCCCGTATCAAAAGGGATACGTCAAACCTGGTGCGGACGACTATCTGAAGAACGTTTCCTGCGAAGCCTGCCACGGCCCGGGCGAAGCCCACATCGCGGCGGAATCTTCCAGCAATGTTGAAAACCAAAAAGCGCAGCGTGAGAAGATGCACATCGACTTGAAATACGCCAAGGAAAAGATGTGCGGCGACTGCCACGACCTGGACAACAGCCCCAATTTCGACCCGGATAAATATTGGGAACTGGTTAAACACCACGATCCGGAAGACGATCAATGATTCTCTCATGTCGTAACGCCAAATCAGAGTAATCGCACATAAACGAACGGAATTCGTTTGGCGGTTTGAGGAAAAACTCCTTCATTTCCTCAAACCGTTTTTTATTCTCGCCCCCGATTGCAATTCAACTGGGTATTTGGTATATTGAGAATATGAAACGATTAACAATCCAAATCGAAATCGCAGTCTTTGTCGCGTCAGCGCTTATGGCAGCGGCCGTCAGTCCGGCGTTCGCCCAGTTCGGAGGATTTGAAGACGCTCAATTTGAAGACGCTCAAAACGTCGACGACCTGACCGAAATGCGCCGACAGATTGAGGATATGACAATCCCTTATCAGGATCGTCTTGCCGTTGCGAACAAGGTCAAAGAGATTACTGGCCGTCTCCCATGGACGCCAATGACGTCAAAGGAATGGAACCAGCGGCTTTACGAACAAAAAGCGACCGTTAAGCGCTATCAAGCAGCGTTCCCAAAACTGCGCTGTTCTGAAACGCGGTATTTCCTTTTCGCGTCCGACGTTCCCCCGCAAATGTATCGGGAAATTCAGGCTCTTTTGGACAGAATGTACGGCGTCTTATGCGACAAGTTCAACGTTCCTTTTGTTGACCCGCAGCAGGAACAAGAGGGCGCGCCTGCCGCTGAGAAAAGAAACGCGTCAAAGAGCAAGCCCGTCCGAAAGAACATCTGGCAGGCGAAATGCGTCGTCGTTGTCTTTATGAACGAATCGGACTACAACCAGTTCGAGATGCGGTTTTTCAATCAAAAAGTTTCGTCTGGAACCAAAGGGCTGTGTCACCAAATGCTTGACGGTACAGTAACAATTACCTGTAAGTTCAACAAAGACAAATTCAATATGTACAGCAGTCTGGTTCACGAGACGACGCACGGATTTTCATTCATGCGCCGCGTGGCTTATCCACTTCCGCTGTGGCTCAACGAAGGCGTTTCCGACTGGACAGCCAGAACCCTCGTTCCGCAGGCGACGACCTGCCCAACCAAGCAAAAGCAGGCGGTTGCCGCCATGCAGAAAACGCATTCGCTGGGCGGGATGTTTCAGGCGACAGACCATTTAGCCCCTTGGCAATACGGCGCCGCCGCCATGACCGTCAACCTGCTGCTGAAACGAAATCCCGGCGCGTTCGTCCACCTGATAGACGATGTCAAAGACGGCGCGGACGTTGAACAGACGCTCATAAAATATTACAACCTCGATTTTGCCGCGCTGGCAAATTTGCTCGGCCGCGCCTGCGGAATCGCCGGGGTTAAACCGTAATTAGCTATTAGCTCCTAGCTTCTAGCTCCTAGCTTCGTTATTTCAATTTCAGGCTTTAACAATTAACGCCGAGAACTACAAATGCACAAGCTAATGGCTAGTAGCTAATAGCTAGGAGCTTATTAATAGCTAGGAGCTAATAGCTTAACCAAAAGGAGTATCATTCATGCAAGACTTTTTGACTTTAGCGAAGAATCGCTATTCCGTCCGTTCGTTTCAGAACAAGCCCGTAGAAAAATCCGCTCTGGACGCGGTTCTGGAAGCCGGCAACCTCGCCCCGACTGGCTGCAACAAACAGCCGCAGCGCGTCTGGGTTATTCAGTCAGAAGAAGGGCTGGCGAAGATTCGCCGCTGCACAACGTGCCATTTCAACGCCCCGGTTGTGCTGCTGGTTTGCACAGACACCGCTTCCAGTTGGACGCGTCCGTTTGACGGCAAGAACATCGGCGAAATCGACG
>JAZRTH010000126.1:0-8883 GCA_045651945.1 Thermoguttaceae bacterium | reverse complement strand
AGAGCTTCGTTTTCCCATGCCAGCAGGACGTCGCCTTTCTGGTTGACGACAAACGTGTTGGTCGCGCCGCGAGCGCCTTTGTCCATAACCGGGACTTTCTTCTGGTTGAACATCTTCGCCATCGCTTCGTTGGCTTTTTCCTGAGCGGCGGCAACTTTTTCCGCCTGAGCCGGGTCGGCAAGAGCGGCAATATAGGCGTCCAAACCGCCTTCAAATTCCTTGTCCAAGACGTAGCCGTAAACCGCCAGGAAGTTCCAGCGGGCGCCGCCGGACGTCTTCGGGTTGGGCGTGATAATCTGAACGTCGTCGCGGTCGATCAGGTCGTCCCAGTCCTTGATGTTTTTCGGATTCCCTTTGCGAACCAGGAAGACAACCGTAGACGTATACGGGCAGGAGTTGTTCGGAAGACGCTTCTGCCATTCCTTTTCGATAATCGGCGGATTGGTGTTTTCGATAATCGCGTCGATGTCGTAAGCCAACGCCAGCGTAACGACGTCCGCTTCCAAACCGTTAATAACGCTGGAACTCTGCGCTCCGGAACCGCCGTGAGACTGGTTCACTTTAATGGGCGTTCCGTGCTTTTCCAGATAATACTTTTCAAAATGTTCGTTAACGTCTTTGTACAGCTCGCGAGTCGGGTCGTAGGATACGTTCAACAGTTCCGGAGTGGACGGTTTGCAGCCAAACGCTACTGCCAGCGTCGCCATGATCAGGCAGGACAGCGACAACAATTTTTTCATAATTAAAACCTCGTAATTACTTAATCCAGCGCCGCAACAGCCCTCAAAATCAGGACGCATAAAACGACGCTATCAAAAAAACAAAAAAGTCGTCCAGAAGGCGCTTCTGGCTATATCGCTTCACAATATAACCCTGCAAATCTGGATTTCTTTATACAATTTATCGATTTTTTCTCTTTAGTTCATTAGAATATTTTTCATATATTAGCAATTTTATCAATTCTTGTAAAGAGCAAAATAGAGAATTTAGGCAGTAGGCAGTAGGCAGTAGGCAGTAGGCAAGAGGCAGTAGGCAGTAGGCAGTAGAGAATGAAAGACGGTAATGAAAAAGCTATGGGCGAGCCACGGGTGTTAACCCGTGGGTGTGAGCGCAGCGAACGGAATTACCAGACGCCATTGAGTTCACCAATCGTTGGAAGGCGGTAATGGAGCGACCAACGGGAGCGGAATTACGCAGTTCGCCGAAGGCGAACAAAACGCCTATTCCCTATTCCCTATTCCCTCAACCGCATTCAGCGACAGAATAAACAGCAGCTCCCCTGCTCTGTTAAGATAGGTCATTAAAAGAGGGTTGACAAGTTCCCCGGCGGGGGCGTTTCTAACGACGGACACGACGCAGCGTTCCGCTCGTCGGGCGGTGGCGCGGGCGGAAAAGAGCAGCGCGCCGAACTGGTCCCGCGGCGGCTCGACGAACTTCGGTTCAGGTTTGGGGAATCGGGCGACGTCCCGGTCCAGAGCGTCGATCATTTCCTGACACACCCGGGGCACGCCGGCGCGTTTCGGCTGCGGAGCCGCCAGCTCGCCCGACAGAATAAACGTCTCTTTAATCAGCCGGTCGAGAATTACCATAACTGCCCCGCTGGGCTGCGGCGCAAACGCTCTAGCGACGCCCAGGGCGGAGGTCAGTTCGTCGACCGCGCCCAACGCTTCAATTCGATAATGATCTTTGCCAACGCGAGGCCCGCCGTTTAACGCGGTCTCGCCCAAATCGCCGGTATGGTTCATGTGAGGGAATAGGGATTAGGGATTAGGGAGTAGGGAATAGGCAGTAGGCAATAGTATTGCTTTACGCGATAATATTATACCCTAGTCTAAAATTGAGTCAATTACCAAGTGTAAATAAACCTTAATTTTGGGTGCACGCAAATTTTTCTTGCGAAGATAGACAAGATGAGAAGCTGAATCGCGTCTCGAAGAGACGCCATTTCTATAACCGTCGACTTTAGTCTACGGACAGCGAAGCCCTCTGCTCCCCTTAATCGAGTCAACCCCTTTTCTTTCCCTTCCGGCGCCGTAGTCGCCGGAAGGGAAAGAAAAGGGTATTTGTCGATGTTTCGTTTTATCGTTATTCCTTTCCCGGTGGTTGAAAACCGCCGGTTATAGAAATGTAACCCCTCCGGGGTTAAGATGACGCTTCGCGTCAATGCCTTCCAACGCAATCTGGATTAATCAATTATTCATGTCCAATTATTTTTCAGCGTCCCTAAGATTTGCCCCGCCCCCTTTACTCCTCAGCTTCTTGGGGCGGCAAAATCAAAAATACGATCCATTTCAAAAGGCGCCGTAAGACGATGCTGAACGCTAAATACCATATAATTATATAGATAAGATTATAAGTTGCATCTATCGCAAAAGCCAAAAATATTCCCGCCAAACCGTTGCCGCCTGTTGGCGCAATGAAAAACAGGGTCAACGGTCCCAATATTCCCCACAAAACGAGCAGCGAATATCTATAAAAAAACTCGCCGATAATGTTCTCTTTATTAAAAGGGATATCCCAAAAAGAATGTCCTGTCGACTCGTTATTATCTTCCGTTTCTGAATTATTCGTTGAGCAGCTTTTTTTTCGTGAAACCCGTTTTATAAATATCCTGCGATATAAAGATTGCAATAAAATGGTCAAAACAATAGCGGGAATTATAATTAAACTTACAATCACAGAAACGGTATAAAAAGCTAAAATAAGATTCTTTATGGTTTTATAATTTGATACATCAATCAAATCTCTTGTTATGTAACAAAAGTCAAACATCAAAGCCGCGGTAAATAACAATATTGAACCCACAAGCATCATTCTCATGAAAATGTCCATATAATCAACGCAAGCGCTTTTGAAATTTTGAAAAGCTCTGTCTTTCTGTGCAAAACAGCAGATTACGATAAAAGCGTAAACCGCGTACCCTATTTCAATGTACATTGTGAATTCCCCATATATATCCCAGTTGATTTCTTTGTCGCCGGGAGCACAAAAGCAGCGGCTCAGCGGACAGAAATCAAAACTGCATAACAGGAGGTACAACAATAATATTACAAAACCGCCTGTAAGACTAATAAGCAGGGACAGTTTATCGTTATTGTTTTTATTTCGAATGTTGTTTGACATAATCAAATTGTCTCTGCGGTTATATGGCTGGTTTGATAACAGAAAAACAGAACAAATTAAAATGGTTCTCTACGGGCGACGCATTGTCGACAATAAAATCATTCATTTATATCATATACAAGAAACAGAAAACGTCAATAGTGTATAGGCTTTGACTAATATTCCCAGCGCGGCGCCAACAAAAAACGCCGATCCGTTTCCGGCATCGGCGCTTTTCGCTTTCAAGGTTGAATCAAATTAATTCGTTTCGTTTGGAAACTAGAACTCCGGTTTGAGTTCGACGTCCAGTTCCTGATCGGGTTCGGCGTCGTCGCCGTCAATCCAGGACAGGTCGTCAAAGAGCGAGTCCGCAGTTTCCTGCTTGGTCGCCAGGTTGAATGTGAACTCGTCAGCAGAGAAGCTGTCCAGAATCGGAGCGTCGTCTTCCGTCTCGGCAAAGACGCTGTCGCGGTTGGCGGCAACGATTCGGTCGAGTTCTTCGTAAACCTTCGTTTCCAGGGTCTTCGTCCATTCGGCTTGTTCGACGATTCCGGACGCAATTTCCGGCTGGAACGTTTCAGCGCTTTGCGTTCCGGTCATGGCGGAACCGGCAAAGGTCAGGTAGACGTTGTTGTTTTGAGCGTACTCATACGCGCCGTTGACAACGCCAGCGTCGAAGTCGGAAACTTCTTTGCGTTCGCCCGGATTAATCGTCTCGTACATCAAGTCGGAGGCGTCGGAGGCGTGCGAGCCGTCAAAGTTGGCGCCCTTGGCAACCTTCGTGAACGCGCTGTACTGATCGGTGAACCCGAGGACGTGTCCAACTTCGTGCAGGATAACCGTGTACAGGTCGTACTTGCCTTCGAGGACTTCGTCGGTGTTGATTGACCAGTACAGACCAGCTGCGTCGGTATCGAGAACGATAACGCCGGTCAGCGGTCGTCCGTCGTCTGCCAGGCTGACGATATAGGATTCGCCCAGCTGCGTGTCGGAGTAGTCCTTGACCTTGATCTGAATGTTGACGTCCAGATCAATTCCGAGTTTGGCTTCCCATTCGCCAACCGCCTGATCGAGCAGTTTCGCCAGGTCAGCGTCGCCTTCGCCCTGAATGGTCGCGCCGATGTACTGCTTGAGGAATCCTTCGGAGAAGTTGACCGCCTTGCCGTTGGCGCGGGAAACGCCATAGTTGGTGGCGAATTCCACGAAGTCGCTGGCGTCGATGGAGCCGGACTTGTTGAAGTCCAAAGCCCACGCCAGAGCGTCGTTGCTGGCAAGCGTGTCAGTTCCGTAATACGTCGCGAAGCTGACGAAGTCGCTCACGTCGATCACGCCGTCGTCGTTGGCGTCGTAGACAACCGCCGCTGCGCGCGTTCCAACGGAAACGTTGGTGTTGACAGCAATCTGTTCTTCCGCGCTGTTGAACAGCTGAATCTTGTCCAGCGACAGACCCAGGTCAACCGTTCCGACGGTGTCAGCCGCCAAGCCGTCGTCTCCAACGGACTCAAACTTGACGCGTCCGAGCAGGACGAATCCGTCTTCCGCTGTAACGCTGTCCTTAAGGCGTCCGCTGATTTGAACCGCGTTGTTTTCAACGTCAATCTGGAATCCGCCGTCAAAGACGTTTTCCATGGCGATGAAGTCGGTCGCGGTAAACAGGTCGCCGTAATTGAGCGTGAAAGAAACGTTTCCAGCAACGTCGGCGTCCTGCGTGTTGAGGTACAGGTCAACGTAATGGGACTGCCATTCGTGAATCCAGCTTTCCGATTCCGGAAGAGCGGCTGCCGAGTCGGCTTCGTCCGCGGTCGAAACGACCATGTAAACGCCTGTTCCTTCGACAACGGTCTGATTGGCGCCTTGCGTGCCGTACAGAGCCGGGTTCGGGTTGCAGGTATCCGCCCAGCCGGTAAGGTACTGTTCCGTATTGAGAACGGTTCTGCCGGCTTCGCCCATGTCGCGCATGGCGGAAGAGAAGCTGATGGTAACCGTTGGGGTTGTCGTGAACGACGAAGTGTATTTGTACGTCAGCGAAGCCAGGTACGAGTACGCGTTTTCGTAGATGTTTCCGTCCGACGTCGAAATGTTCAAAATGCCGAGCTGAACGGCGGAATGATCTTCATTCCATTCGCCCATTTCCATAATGGTTCCCAGCGACGTCGACATGTTCGTCAGGTCTGCGACCGGCGCGCCGAAGTCTACTTCAAACAGGAACATAAACATCGGGTTGTGCAGTCCTTCCTGATTCCAGGAGTCGGACGCGTACAGATACAGATTGTGTGCGGCGCCGTATTCCAAATCCAGCGTTGACTTGGCAATGGAAGCGGGCGCACGCTCCATGACTTCGTAACGGTCGCGCGCTCTGGAAGGTCTGACATTGGTCGTCATTCCATCAATGTCGACTTTGCTCATATCCCAGTACCACTGAGCGTCATCGTCGTCAGTAACGGGGTTGCCGTTGTTGTAGACCGGATAATCGTTGGGAGTCAGCGTCCAGTATTCTTCATCGCAGTAATCCAGTTCCCAGTACAGCGGAGCGCCCGTCGAATCTGTAATCTGCGTGTCAACATCGGTCTTGAGATGGTCGTTCATTGCAGCCACGTCGTCGCTGAACCATTCGGCGCGAGCGATGGACGCCGGAGAACCGCCGTCGTCGAGTATGGCAGTTCCTGCCTGATCGGTAACGAAGTACTGAATGTCAACCGTCGTCGGCGAATCGTACGCGTTGAGGATGGTAACCGGAATGGTAACGCTGTCAGAGCCGTTGGAAACCGTAACGCTTCCGTCCAGGTCGATTGCCGGCGTATACGGCGCGATTTGCATCGTCAGTTTGCCGTCTTCTGAAACCGTGGCGATTACCGGATAGTTTGCTGCCGTTGCTTCCCCGGCAATCATCTTCGGATAGGTTGTATCAAAGCCGGTTGTATCTTCCGGAGCTTCCGCAGAAATCAAAGCGGGATTGGTCGTATCCCAATATTGTCCGTCCTGCTTGACGCCGTCAACGTAAACCGGATATTCATTGGGCGTCGTCGTCCAGAAGCTGGAAACCTCAACTCCAATTGGAATCTGCCAGTAAACCGGTCGGCTGTGCTCACCCGTTTCCTGAGCGTCGTCGCCGGCAGAGAAGTTGGGCGTAATCGTATACGGACCTTCGCCGATAATGGTTGCCACGTCAAGCGGAGAATCCGTTGAAGAAACCGTGTTGTTGGCAAAGTCCACGTAAAGCGGATTGGTCGCTGTCGCAGCGCGCGTTTCAGACAAATGAAGTCCAACGCTGGCAACGGCGGCAAGTTTGAAGCTGTACTCAGACGTAATCGAAGCGTCAACCGGGTCGGAAATGGTAACGAGCGCTTCTTTCGTGCCGAACTTGCCCTGAGCGAAGTCGTAGTTGATGTATACCGAATCGCCAACCCAAACCGCGTCGCCGGCAAGCGTGATATTGTCTTTGGTAATCGGTTCGCCTTCCGGATCGACAACGTCTGACAGATTGAACAGCAGCCAGCTGCCGGTCTGAGCGCCGGGAGTCGTGTCAACAACCTTGGTTCCAACGTAGTTTTCAATTACCGGAGCCTGGTTGAATTCAATAACGCCAGTCAGATTTTCAATCGTAATGCTGTCAGCTTCAGTCAATCCGGCGTCAACGCCTCTATCCGTAACGGCGTAGGTGAACGTATCGCCTGTAATTCCTTCTGGCGCTCCATCGTATACGCGATAGGTAATGCCGTTTCCGATAGTAAACGTATCGCCAACAGCCAACGCCTCGCCGTCTCGGTAAAGCGTTCCATATTCAGGAACGGCAGTAAGCGTATAAGTCAGATCGGCTGTCGGCGTTTCAATGTCGGTAACGTCAAAGTTGACGGCAATCGTCTTGTCTTTGGCGCCGGAGCCGTAGGCGTCCGCCTGAACTTCCGGAGCGTCGTTGACCGGATCAACGGTAAACGTCCATTCGACGGTCTTCGTTCCGCCTTCGACTGTTGTAACAGTCAGTTCAAACGTCTGAGAACCCCAAACGTGTTCAATCGGCGTGTACGTGAAGGTAATAGCGCCAGTTTCGGTATCCAAATTGAATGAGTACTCGTCCAGCAAGCTCCCCAACGAATCTGTAGCAGTAATGTGCGCGACAACGCTCTGAGAAGCGCCAGTTACGCCGCTTAAACCTTCCGCGCCAGCCGGCATGGAAGCCGTACCGATTTGAATGGTCGTCGATTCCGCGCCGCTGGCGATTTCGTCAGTTGAAGCGTCTTCAAGCGTTACAGTCGGAGTCGTTCCAATCGGAGTTACAATAACGAGAACATTGGACGTCGCCGTCTTGAAGGTTTCGCCTTCAACGAGCGTATAGCCCGCGTCGATAAGGTCGTCCAGACGGTCAATAACGGTATACGGAATGGTCGCCTCGCCGTTGTAGTACTGATTCGGCTTGAAGTAAACCGCATCGGTCGCCTTGAAGACGTAGATGCCGTCGTTGTGCGGCAGCTCTTCCCCGTCGGCATCGGTCAGAACGCCGTTTTCAATATCGTATTTGTAAACGTTGACAACCAGATTTTCATCTGCCGTTTCGCGGTCGGCAACCTGCGCGTCAAAGACCAGCTGAACTTTGTCCTCGCCAGTCTGGGATTCCGCCATTTCTGCGTCGACTTCGTCAGCCGTCGGGGCGGCGTTAATCGCCTTAACGAGAATCGTAACAGTAGCAGTCGCCGTTTCAGTTGGATCGTCGTCGTTGACAATTGTATAAGTGAATGTAACTGTTCCGCGATAGCCGGCGTTCTGAGCGAATTCAACTTTCTGATCGACAATTTCAATCGAGCCGGCGGTCGGATCGCTCAAAGCGGAAACTTCCGTCAGGGTGAACGTCTTGCCTTCCTGTTCCCAGATCGGGCGATCATTCGCCAAAACGTCGATTGCATGAACAACCTGTTCCGGCTGTTCGTTGTAGGATTCGTCGTCGTCCTGAGCGTACATCGTAAAGGAGACCTTTCCAGTTCCGTCAGCCGTCTTGGGACCCAGGATGGAATTGTCGTTAACCGTATAAGCAACGTCAATCGTCTGCTTGTCTAAAACCGTCAGGTCAACGCCGTCAGGAGCGTCAAGCGTGAGTGTCTTGGCTTCTTGGTCATATGTCGCCCACAGGTTAATGTCGCTGACGGTAACAACTGTCGGAGTTCCGTCGAGCGCAATCGCCGTATCGCCCAGCGTCAAAGCGGTAATCGACCAATCATCATTATCAATGTCGGAAACAACGCTGTTGAAATCGAAGGACGGCGATCGGAGCAATGAGCTGATCGAAACGCTCCAGTCCACATCGTCTGCAGCCGGCGCGTCGTTAACGGACGCAGTGATAATGCGATACGTAACAGTGTTGGAATCCTGGTTGGTCGGATCGACAACAGATTCCAAATCGTTAAGCTGAATAACGATGTCTGCGTAGCCGTGAACGTAAGGAGCCAGCTTGTACGTAAAGACCAGTTCGTTAGCGCCGTTGACGGCAAAGCTGGCTTCAGAGAACAAAGCCTGCGCCTCGTCGTCGTTGAGCGTCCAGACGTGTCCGCCGTCTCCGGAAACGGTATGATACGTAATGTTCGCCGTCGCCAGAACGTTGTCAACGTCGGAAACGGTTCCCAGAACGATCTGGTTTTGAACCGGTTCGGCTTCTTCGGTCAATTCTCTCTTGAGCAGATACATGCCTTCCGTATCGCCCGTTCCTTCTTCAAAGGCTTCTTCGTTGACCGTAATAGCCGGAGCCTGGTTGACCGGATCGACGGTAATCGTCCAGGCGAACGTTGTCGAGCC
>JAZRTH010000125.1:0-4347 GCA_045651945.1 Thermoguttaceae bacterium | reverse complement strand
ATCCGTTTTTATGTCTATATTTTCATCTCCGGCAAGATTTGTTTTTGTCCTGTCGCCATCCAAATCTTCCGCAAACCCTTGATTAATTACAAGGCAGGCAAGAATCAAAACGCATAACGTATACTTTATCAATGATAACCAATATTTTGAGCGTATAAACATATACAACCTCCGTTTTTCTAAATTGCAGGAATCCTTCCAAATACAATTTAAGATTGTAGTAATACCCCTAAAAATAACGCTCTGCGACGACTTGTGGTAACAAAGGAAACGTCAGACGTATCCTGGTACGAAGGTCTGCAATGTTGACAATTTTTAAATCTATAAATAACCCTGATTAAGGCAGGCTATGTGTGGGTTATTGCTTGATTAGTAGAATTATTGCAGTTTTTGTTTCGTACATACCAACAGGTTAGGCATTATAACTGCCAAAACTATTTTGTCAAGCGAAAGATTAAACATTTTGGAGAAAATTATGGGAAAAAACTTAAAATATCGATATTTATAATCAGGTTAAATTGAGTAATTAATTGAAATATATAACTTAGATGAATTGTGATTGAAAAACAAGATTTTAACTGGCGTTTTTTTAATAAAAACAAATCGTTGTCAAGAAACTATGCGCTAAAAAGTATATGCGCTAAAAAGAAGAAAATGTTTAATTAGCGTATTGTGAGTAGTAACAAGACGCTCTACTCGCCGCCTTGTTACTCGTAACTGACGGATCTCTGTTTCGCGGCGTTGATTCCCGCTTGCAGGACGGCGTCGTCCTGTTCCGGAATGACTTCGTACGGGTCGACGTCTTCGCTGATCAACGACGCTTTTCGGACTTCAATATCCGGGCTGACGCCGACGCGGACAAACGGTTTTCCCAGCGGGGAATAGAATTTGGCGGTCGTCATACGCAAACCCATCGAGCTGTTTTGCAGCGGGAAAATCCCTTGAACGGAGCCTTTGCCGTAGCTCTGGGTTCCGACAATGGCGGCGCGGCGATGATCTCTCATTGCGCCGGCAAAAATCTCTGACGCGGACGCGCTGTTTTTGTCTATTAGAACAACCAGAGGAATCGACAACGTCTTTTCCCTTGTTGCATGGAAATCATGGTTTTCTTGCGGATTCTTCCCCTTGGTGGAAACAATTGTACCAGAGCTGATAAACCGGTTGGACGCTTCTACCGCCGCAGTCAAAAGCCCGCCGGGATTGCCGCGCAAGTCGATAATCAGACTTCTCATATTGAGATTGTTCAAATAGAGCAACGCGGCGTCAAGTTCGTCTGCAGTTGTTTTCTGGAAATGGTTTATTTTCAAGTAACCGACGCGGTTTGCTTCGTCAATGATTTTAACGTTTTCAACGCACGGCGATTTAACCGGCTGACGGACGATAGCAACCGTCTGATTGGGGCTGTTGCGTCGAGCGATTTCCAGATATACCGTAGAGCCGGATTCGCCCTGAAGACGGTTGGAGATTTTTTCTGGGGTGGAGTCCGCCGTTCGCTGACCGTCAACTGCAATTATGGAGTCTCCCGGTCGAAGTCCTGCCTTCTGCGCTGGGGAGCCGGTAATCGGACGAACGACTTTCAATTCGCCCTTTATTGTTTTTAGTTCAACGCCAATGCCGACAAATTCCCCGTTGATCTGGTTGGTAATGTCGAGAAATTGAGTTGGTGTGAGAAGACAGGTGTATTGGTCAAGAGCGTTAAGAATTCCACAGACGTATTCCATCAATATTACCGCTTCGTTAATATGACAGTCGCGTTTAACCATTGACGCAGCGTTAATCGCTTGCGTGAAGGCGTCGTACGCATTGTTAATCGTAATAGAACGAGCGTACCTCATCCAGGTTTGCTCCATTCGAGCGATTTCTGTGCTGTTAAAATGGGATAGATATTGACTGCGAAATGCCGGATTGCGAAGCGCCTGAGATATTCCAACCAGTCCGTTATGAGCAATTATTTTCCAGTTGGCGTTGTCAACGTAGCTGAACTCAATTTTATAGAGAATGTCTGTAAGCGTTTGCTTTCCCTGTTCTAACGGCATATTGTCGACCAGTTCAACGTATCGTTTGTCTGCCAGACGACAATTGACGTCGTACTGGATTCTGGCTCGATAATATCGACGCAAAAGAACCGTTTCAGACGGGTAATCCCTCAGTGCGCTTTCCCAAAAATTGAGGGCTTCGTTCCAGTCTATTGGACGATTGTTAGTAGGGGTTTCTAACGCATTTCCTTTGTGAATCAGGCTATCTATTTCCGATCTCGCCGGAGAAATGGTTTGATATTGGGGAGTGCGATTTGAGGGGGTGGGAATTGAAGTAGATTTTGCGTTAACTCTTTGCTGCGCAGGATATTCCCTAATCCCTGAAAGCGTTTGCGCTGAGAGCTGCTGAGGAATTGCTGAAAAAGCAACGCCTAACAGAACGGCAAGAAGCGCGATTCTATTAATTATATTTATTAATAGTCTGTTGCACAACGGCTTTTGTTTTGCGACAGATGAGTTTTGTATTCTGTTTTGATTAGGCATTCTATTCCTCTATGCAGACAAAAATATCTACATAAGAAATCGGACTTTGCCTGATTTTTTCACAATTTTTCTTGTATGAATAATTGATATAATCGATACATCTTCCAAACGGTGAATTGATTGTATGGAATGTAGGGAATAGTAGGCAGTAGGCAGTAGGGAGTAGGGAATAGTATTAAGTTTTTAGTGGTTAGTAGTTAGTGGTTAGTACGCAAGCGTCATCCCTACTTACCACTAACCACTTACCACTTACCACTTAAATACCTCTCGCAACTCGCCGCTCTTAACTAAAAAAATTAACTTTCTTTAAAGGGCGTGTTAAACTTTGACGATTGTATCAATAGTAGAAGTTGTATCGATATTAGGCATTGTATCGATATGCAGATTTAACAATTATATAATAAGGTAAGAGCCATGGCAACCTTTGGCATAGTTCGCAGTGATTCCGGATATGATTTTGACACCCTCTCCGTTAATCCTCAATTGGAGAAGCGGTCATCGTCTGCAATGAGCGAAAAGGACTCCAATTCTAATCCGAGTTGGAAGCTCGGAGCTGAAATTCAAGATCAAGCCAGTAGAATAGCGCAGTACGTACAGCAGCGTCAGGAGGACATGGACAGACGCGAAGCGCAGCTTAACGCTCGCTCTGCGGAGTTGGATAATGCGGCTCGAACAACGCGTTTGCTGGCGGCTAACAAGGAAGAAGAACTCAACGTTCGTCAGGCGGATTTGGATAAACGGGAGAAGAAGCTCAAACTGGCTATTGAAGCTTTCGAAGCAGGGCAGGTTCAGCAGCAAAAAGCCTTGGAAAGGGAATTTGCTCAGAAGCGCGCTGCATTAGAGCAGGAGCTGCAGCGCAATCGGGAAGCCAATAAACAGGAATTATCCAAAGAGAAAGACCGATTCAATAACGAATTGACTCAGAAACGCTTGGACGCTGAAGAAGAGTGCAAACGCATGGAGGCGAAAGCGCACAAGGAAATTATTCGTCAAAAAGAAGCGGTCGAAAAAGTCCTCAACGATCAAAAGGTTGAAATTGAAACGGCGCTGTCCAAGCGGATGGCTGTTGTTGAGCAGCGGGAAAGCGAGCTTAACAAGCAGCGGGAAGAGCATTTGGAAAAAGAACGAGATTACGCCAAACGATTTGCAACGCTTCAGGAAAATGAGCAGCATGTCAAGGAAACTATTGACAACATTGCAAACCGAACCCGAGAATTGCAGCAGCGGGAAGCGGAACTGTTCAAAGAGAATGACGCGCTCTCTCAGCGTCGTTCAGAATATGCGACCAAAGTCATGGAACTCAAGTCCGTTAAAAAAGCTCTGGACGACAAGAACGCTTTGCTGGAAAAGGGATTTGGCGATTTACAGGCGAAGCAGAAAGAACTGGAACAGGACATTCTCAAAAAGCGCGAAAGCGAAATGGCAAGAATTCAGCAGTTGGAAGAAAAGCAAAAAGAAGAGACACAGAACCGCGTCAATTCGATTTTGCAGGACGCCAACGATCATGCTGACAGCCTGATCAAAGAAGCGCAAGGTAAATTCCAATCAATTAAAAACGACCTGGATAAACGAGAAAAAGACCTCGTTAAGCGCGAAGAGGCTCTCGGCAATCAGAAGAACGCAATTGATTCCGCCAGACAGGATTTGGAATCGGACAAGCAAAAACTTGGACGTTTGCGAGAAGGCATTGAAGCGCACGAAGCGAACCTCAAGGAACGTCTGGCTGAATGCGAGCGTAAAGAATCCGTTCTTGCTGAACGGGAAAGCGCGTTAGTTCAAAGAGAAGACCGGCTCAATAAATCTCTCAACCAGATTGAACTTCGCGGCG
>JAZRTH010000124.1:0-1986 GCA_045651945.1 Thermoguttaceae bacterium | reverse complement strand
CTTGGCCTCCGACTTATAATATGCAACTGGCTTGGGACGGCGGTATTCTATATATTTGTCATCTTCATTCCCCCAGAAATATGCAGTTGTACTGCCCGCCCGACAGGCGTATTCCCACTGCGCTTCAGTTGGAAGCTGCATCCCTGTTTTAGCGCAGAAGTCCTGACAGTCGATCCAGGAAACTCGATCAACAGGTAAAATATCGACAGAATTAAAATAGCTTGGATTGTTCCCCATGATTGCCTTCCACTGCTTCTGCGTTACCTCCGTTTCCATCATCCAGAAACCTTTTGTCAAGGTAACTTCATGTTGAGGCAATGCCTCTTTTTGCGGATATTCTTCGTCAGCTGACGGTCCCATCATAAACGTTCCAGCCGGACACCACCTGAACGCAAACTTCACGCCGTTGACGGTTATAACTTTACGTTCGCCCGCTTTTTGTCCAGACGTAAATTCCAGAACTTTTTGACGCATTTCCTCTTGGGCTTGACGAATTTTTACAGCCTTAACAATCGAGAAAACGCCGTATATCATAATCGCTAACCCAATAGCAACTGTTATAAAGAGTAATCGCCGATGTTTTCTTTTACGGCTTTTTTTCTTTTTAATTTCGTTTGATTCCATTATCTGTCTTGTTTGCCTTGTTACTCAATTCGTTCACGCTTTTTCGTTTGCTGTTTCAAACATAACAACGTTTATTATAACAGAATTTATTATCAAAGACAACAGGGTGAACAAAAGACGCTGCATAAGAATCAATAAGCGTAATTTCCGATTTCCCGTTTCTCCCCGTTGAAATTATTTTATATATCGCTATAATATAATAAAAAGTCGTAAGTGGCAAGTGGTAAGTTGTAAGGGCGCAAGCGTTCCCCCACTAACCACTTACCACTAATTACTAACCACTTAACTACATTCCCAACATGCTAGATCGAAAATTCATTCTGGAAAACGCCGAAGCAGTCGCTCAAAACTGCGTCAATCGTAAAGTCAACGTCGATATTCCCCGCTTTGTCGAGCTGGAAACGCAGCGCAAAGCCATGCAGCAGGAAATTGAAACCCCCAACGCGCAGGCGAACGCCACGTCCAAGTCGATTGGAAAAGCCAAAGACGCTGCAGAACGCGACGCGCTGAAGGAACAGGGTCGACAGCTTCGCGAAAGCGTTGCCGCCAAGACCGTTGAGCTGGACGCTTTAACGGCGGAACTGGACGCGATTCATCGCGCCATTCCCAACATGTCTCATCCAGACGCCCCGATTGGGGAAGACGACAAGTCCAATCTGGAAGTCGGACGCGGCGCGACGCCGGTTCCCACGTTTGATTTCCCCGTTCTGGATCACGTTCAGCTGGCGGAAAAGTGGGACATGATCGACTTCGAGGGCGGCGCTCGCGTTGCTGGCGCTGGCTTCTATTTCCTCAAAAACGACGCGGTTCTGCTTGACCTGGCGTTGCAGCGATTCGCTATCGGGATTCTTCTGGACGAAGGGTTCACGCCGATGGTAACGCCCGACCTGGCGCGCAACGACGTCTTGCAGGGAACCGGCTTCTGCCCGCGCGGTCCGGAAACGCAAATTTACTCTATCGACAACACCGACTTGTCGCTTATCGCCACGGCGGAAATCACCCTCGGCGGCATGATGGCAAATCAAACGGTCGATTCGACCCAGCTGCCGATTAAATGCTGCGGCATCAGCCACTGTTTCCGTACGGAAGCTGGCGCAGCGGGAAAGGCATCGCGCGGGCTGTATCGCGTTCATCAGTTTACCAAGGTGGAAATGTTCGCTTTTACGCTGCCGGAAGATTCCGAACAGATGCTCTTTACGCTCCGCGGCATTGAAGAGCGCATTTTCAACGAACTGAAAATCCCGTTCCGCATTGTCGACACCTCCACCGGCGACCTGGGCACCCTGACCCCCACCTGCGACTTCGAAGTTGGCACCGCCTTCCTGCCCGGCAACCCCGGCTACGGCGTTGTGACCGGCGGCG
>JAZRTH010000123.1:0-2244 GCA_045651945.1 Thermoguttaceae bacterium | reverse complement strand
CTTAGGTTTGCTGCAATTCCTTCCTGACGATTATGCCGTCCGTGTCCATGAAGATGGCGAAGATGCAAAAGGCGACGCTTGACCCGTCCAAAATTTCCGGCCGCTGCGGACGTCTGAAATGCTGTCTGTGCTACGAGTTTGAAACTTACGAAGAAATGCAGGGCAAAATGCCCTCGCTGGGCACGTTTGTCTCTACCCCGGACGGCGACGGAAAGGTCGTTGGTCACGAATTCCTGGCGGAAAAAGTCCAGGTCGAAATGAGCGACTTCCAGATTGTTTCGTATCCCATTACAGACATCAAAGTCATTCACGAGGCGTTTGATCAGCGTGAATTGCGATACACCGGTCAGCAGGCTAACGACGAGCAGCTGGAACAGCTGGACGACAAACGGGAACCGCGAGGCGGCGAACGGCGCGACAAGCGCAAAGCCCCGCAAAAGCCCATGCCCCAGGTTCCGCCTCGCAAGTCGCAGCCTGACGACTCAAACAATTCAAAAGATTCCAAAGATTCAAACGACTCAAACGATTCTTTCGGCGCGGGAATCCTGGAGTAAGCTGCTAGCCGCTAGCTATTAGCTATTAGCTTGGTTTTTGTAGTTCTATGCGTTCACTTTTAAAGCTGGAATTCAAAATAACAAAGCTAGAAGCTAGTAGCTAGAAGCTAATAGCTTAATCCACCCGTCAGATTCCCCTAATAACCCCTAACCCTCAACCCCCTCTACCATCATGACCTTTACTCGAATGCTGTCCTGCATGGCAGCTGTAATTGCTCTTGGATTGTCTGCCGTCTACGCGGACGCGCCTGTTTATACAGTGGCGTCTCCCAACGGCGACGTTAAAATTATCGTTACTCAAAACGAAGCAGCCCCGACGTACGCTGTCGAATTCAAAGGGAAGTCCGTTCTCAACGAATCCAAAACCGGGCTGAAAATTCGCGACGTCAACGCAACCGACGGCTGGAAGGTTATTGGAAAGTCAGAAACGACTTTCAATACAACCTGGACAAACAAATTCGGCAAGAAGTCGACTTACGTTGACCACTACAATCAGCTGACTTTGACCTACTCTCAGGGCGAGCTGCAAATTAGCTACACGTTCCGCGCCTACGACGACGGCGCTGCGTTCCGTTACGAGTTCAGCTGCGGCGGCAGCGTCTGCAACGAATACGTTGTTGAAGAAGACCTGACGACATACGCGTTCTCCGGCGACTTCGACGCCTGGGTATCCAAACAGAAACAGTTTAACTCGTCACAGGAAGAATTCTTCAAAAAGAACAAGCTGTCAGAACTGGGCGAAGAAGACATCGTCATTTGCCCGGTTGTTGTAGAGGCTCCTGATTTCTGCGCGGCGATTACCGAAGCCGACCTGTACGACTGGTCAGGCGAGAAATTCGCCTCCGCCGCCAAAGGAACCGCGACGCTCAAAACCCGTCTGACGCCCCGCAAGGACAAAGACGGCTGCGTTATTTTCAAGACGCCCAAAACCTCAACGTGGAAAGTTATTCTTTTGGGAGAAAAACCGGTTGACCTGATTAACAACTCCGGCGTTATTCTCAACGTCAGCAAACCGTGCCAGCTGGAAGACACTTCCTGGATTGAACCGGCTCCTTCCGCCTGGGACTGGTGGACCGGCAGCAACAAAGTCATGAACACGGAAACGACGATTGACAAGATCAACCTCGCCTCTGAAATGGGCTGGAAGTACATGACCGTCGACGACCCGTGGTATTACAGCTCCATGTTTAAGAGAATCAAGGGGCAAGCTCCCGACACCACCCGCAGCGCGCCCAATATCGACCTGGACAGAGTTTTCGCCCAGGCGAAAGAAAAGGGCGTCCGGATTTGCTTCTGGCTTCATTACAAAGACCTGATCGAATGCGGCGTTGAAAAGACGTTCCAGCAGTACGAAAAATGGGGCGTTGCCGGCGTCAAGATTGACTTTATGGATTCCGAAGAACAGGAGATGGTCAACTGGCTCAACGAAACGGCGGCTTTGGGCGCCAAGTACCATTTGATGGTCAACTATCACGGCATGTACAAACCGACCGGTTTGGAACGCGCCTATCCCAACCAGATTACTCGCGAGGGCATTCGCGGAAACGAATACAACAAGTTCTCCGCCGGCATTTTCACGGATCATACCGCCACGCTGCCCTTTACCCGCTATCTGTGCGGTCCCGCCGACTTCACCCCCGGCGGCACGCTCAACGATCAGCCCGAAGTTTTCAAGAATTCGGTTATTCCA
>JAZRTH010000122.1:0-3151 GCA_045651945.1 Thermoguttaceae bacterium | reverse complement strand
GAGCGACCAACGGGAGCGGAATTACGCAGTTCGCCGAAGGCGAACAAAACGTTGGAACAACCAAAAATCATTGATATTCCCCCCCGAAAAATCTCACGAGGAGGCGCGGAGATGCGGAGGATGTTCGCAAAGAAAAGCCTCACGCGAAGTTCGCAAAGTTTTAAAAATTTCGGAGTGCGGCGCCTTGGCGCCGCTTTCGTACTTGACGGCTTGCCGTCAAGAAGAGAATTCATTTTCTTAGCAAGCTACGCTTGCCGGTTTGAGCAATTCTATTTATTAAAAAAGCGAGAGCTTTCGCTCTCGCACTCCGAAAGATCACTTCTCACTACTAACTAATTGTTGGTACATTTCCATCAGTCTTGCTACGATGTCCATTTCAGAGAGGGAAGGCGGGAATCCGTAGGCTTTCATGACGGCGCGGTCGTTGTTCTGGTGCGCTTTACGCAGTTCCGGCGTCATCGTTGTTTCGTCGTACAAGTCCGCCAAAGAACAACCCGGACTCGCAGCGCGCGCGTCCAGAATCGCCTGAGCCGTCTCCTCTATTTTAGACTTCTGCTCCTCCGTAGGCGTACACCACGGAAAATTATTATAGACAATCGTATTAGAATAACGATAATCGCTCTTAAGACGTCCACAAACCGTTCTCATCCAAGCCATGTGAACAGAGGATTCTAAGACGCCGAAAATATATGGGGTGGCATTTTCAACATAGAAAGCGCTTGCATAACAAATATCGGGCGGGGATTTGTAGTCAAAGGGAATGTATTGTCTATTCTCAGATGAAACTACTGGAATAACGAGGAAATCGCTATTCGGAATTCTTTCTTCATCGAGCAGCGTAGGCGTATTTGCCTTTTTTCGTGTTGCTTCTTTAGTGCTTTTAGAACGAAATGCACGAACGTTTTCAACACGTTGCATTACTAACGGCATTTTCCTCAATTCGTTAGGCGGACAATCTCTCAAAAACAAAATATATCTTCGCTTATTATTCAACATATCCTCTGAGCCAATCCAGCGTCTAAAATATGGCTGGGAATTCGGTTCTGACTGAATAAATGCTTGCATTTCTTCTTCCGTAAAAATGAAATTTCCATTATCCGTAGGATAACATCCTTTAATCATTTCCGGAACATTTGCAATAGGCTTTGCAGATTTATGAATCCAGATTGTAGGAGCCGGTAATAAATATTGATTGATGATTTCACACTTAATACACCCCTCTTTTGTATACAAAAAAGGAGTAGTTTTTTGCAATGAAAAACCAATAATAACGCAATGTACTGCGGCTTCATCTAATGATTCACTTTCCCATTTAAAAGTCTGGTAAGCAAAATTAATATGGAAATTGTTCATCTCCAATAAATAATGCCATAACAAAGTACATTGTTCACCTTGAATGATTGAGTTTGTTGATACAAATGCTGTCCTTATTGTAGGCGATAACTTCATAAGTTGAGCAGCTTTAATGTACCAGGCTGATACATAATCTAAGCAACCCGATTTCGGAATCACATTTGTAACTTCTTTTAAATCTGCTCTGTGATTTTCGTTACTATGTCTTATCCCTACAAACGGCGGGTTGCCGAGAATGTAGCTCAGCTTGTCTTTGGGGACGACGGTTTCCCAGTCGAGGCGCAGGGCGTTGCCTTCTACGATATTCGCGTACGATTTGAGCGGCAGGAACTGGATGTCGGCGTGGATAATCGCTTCCGTGTTCCGAATCGCCTGATTTTCCGCAATCCACAGCGCGGTTTTCGCGACGGCGACGGCGAAGTCGTTTATCTCAATTCCGTAGAAGTTGGAAATTGACACCTGAATGGGCGTAACGTCCGGGCTGATGGATCGGTAATCGCTGCCGTAAACGGCTCGGATGATGTCGTTCTCCATCTTCCGCAGGCAGATGTACGTTTCCGTTAAGAAGTTGCCGGAGCCGCAGGCGGGGTCGAAAAAGACTAACTTAGACAACTTGATATGAAAATCGTGAAGTCGTCTCTTCTTAACGTAAGGGTCTGCTAAAAGTAAAATGCTTTGCAGTTCCCTCTTCAAGTCGTCGAGGAATAAAACGTCTATCAGCTTATGAATATTCTCAATGGACGTATAGTGCATCCCGCCGGAACGTCTTGTTTCCGGGTTTAACGTACTTTCAAAAACGGCTCCAAAAATCGTTGGGCTAATGCCGCTCCAATCAAAACCATGCGAACAGTCGTGCAACAGGATGAATTTTAAGTCTTGTGTAAATTGCGGTATCTCAATTTCTTCGTCCTGAAACAATCCCCCGTTGACGTAAGGAAACGCTTTAAGCCTGGGTTTCAAGCTGGAGCGTCGTTTGTCTGATGGCGTATTCAGAACCGCGAACAAATCGAACAACTCACTGGCAATATCTTCGGGAGCCGTATTTCTGAGATATTCGTAAAACTGGTCTTTTTGAAATATGTCAGCATCTTCCGCATACAAGCAGAAAACAAGCCGAACGCAAAGTTTGTTCAGGCTTTTAAGCGTTTCTGGATTATCAGGGTCTGGATACTGTGCTAATAGCGCGTCATAAAGTTTACCAATCAGCTCCCCTGCTTGAATCGACAGTGTGGTTTCCTGGTAAACTTCATCTTTGGCAGGGTCAATAATACATTTAAGATGTTCAGCGTAAGTTTCAAGTTCAGCTAACGGAATAACGACAAGGTTATCTCGCGATTTACACATATCATAGACATGGAACTCTTGAAAATTACAAACGATTATCCACTTATTCTTATCATTGTAGGTCAGCTCGTTGTTATAACGTTCTGCCTGCTCGTATGGCGTAAGAAGAGCGCCGTCAGATTGCAGTTCAGGCTTTGATAAATCAACGTGTGAACCTTTTTGTTCAATTAGTACATGGGTAGAACGTATCAGCGCATCTATAAATCTTGTGCTGCCTTTTTTAACAGGAACTTCAAATTCAATTATCGTTTCCGGCTTTTCTATGCCTAAAACATCTCTCAACAAAGAGTACCAGAAACCGTGGGAATCGCTTTTCTCACTACCTTTGTCTTTCCAAAAGTTTATAAATTCTCTAATTTTTGCTCGTTCTTGTTCGTTCATTTTATGTTCTCCTATAGTTAATTTAACTATAAGTAACAGAAAAGTCAACCCCTACCGAGAAAAAATAAGCCCG
>JAZRTH010000121.1:0-3639 GCA_045651945.1 Thermoguttaceae bacterium | reverse complement strand
CGGCAAGCCGTCGCACTCCACATGCCGCTTACTCTACCCAGTACGCTTCGCTGACTTCCAATTCAAAGAACGGCGATTTCGTATTCCCGCCAAAGGATATTTTGTAAATGGAATTGAGGTCAAGTTTATTGTTGGCGTCCGTTCCACAGGCGGTGCAATGCTGGAATTCTTCAAACGGAAGAAAGACGCTGTGCCAGCGGCCGTCAGCGGAGCCAAAGGGCTTTGATATGTACGAACCGTGTCCGCCTTCGTCCGATTCGTAGAGAAACATGCGGGCAACCGTATTCTGCCCCGGCTGGCAGCGGTATCGAATCAATACGCCGCGGAATTTTGTCAGGTCGGGCGATTGAGCCAATTTCAAGCCGGGATACGTCCAGCGGTCGCCTTCCTGGAAATCCGTCCGGAGTTTCCATGTAACAGCGCCGGTGGATTCTTCGTTGTCAACAAGCGTTGTTCTTCCGTTAGCGCATTGCGATGGCGTCCAGTTGGACGCGCTTCCGATTTCCAGCTTTTGACGATTGGGATATTTCTTCAAAAACGTCGCCCAGTTCGGTTCGCCGCGAAAGAGCATAACGACGTTTTGTTCTTTCTCCCAGCTTGAATTCCCCGCAGGATTCTCCCACGCAACGCGGCAGGAAACGGCGACAGGCTTGTCAGACAGGACTTCCGACAGATCAACGTCCCATTCGACGTCCGCCCGCCCGCGAGCGGGACAGACGACTCTCTGTTCTTTCTGACTTGTTACAGATGAATCAGCCGCCTGCGGAGGAAAGACCGTTGCTTCAATCGGCGCGTCGGAGAGGTTTTCTAACGCGAACTTGAGCGTCAGTTGAGAACTGAACGTACTTTTGACTTGATACCAGCGCGACGACGGCTCGACCTGCGATTCGTCGTAGACGTACCGAATGACAATCGGCGAAACTTTTCGGGGCGTCTTTCCCATGACGTCTTTCGCGCAGGGAGCTTTGGGAATCTGCGCCAGAGCCGGATCGACAACAGCGAGTTTTTCCACCGCTGACCGAGACGCCCAGACGTAAATCAAACCATCGTGGACGGAAACGGCGTTTGCCGGGTCGGAGGAAATGGAGACGGGTTCGCCGGTAATCCGTTCCGCCCGTAGCGCCGGGCAGGGCAGGGCAACGCATTGAGCGTTATCGACCGTTCCCGTATAGAGCACCAGAACCGCTTCATCGGAATCGTCTGTTACAAACGCGAGGGCTTTGTTTTCGCTCAGTCCGTTGATGGGGACGTCGCCGATGTAACGGAACCCGGACAGGGTGCGAATCATCTGAGCGTATCCGACAAAGGAGCGCATGGGAGAACACGACTTGTCCATCATGCCGAAATTGGAGTCGCGCTCGTCGTAATACGGATAGACAAACGGGAAGTACCGCTCCACGCCGACAGACTTTGCAACGACGGCTTTCATGACAATGTCGCCAGCGGAGATTTTGTCTTCCCGGCTGTCGGCGCGGTCTTTGCCCCGTTTCCACGGTCTGCCGCATTCGGTAATCCACATCGGAACCGGACGGCTTGAATTGCCATTGATTTTCTCGGCAAATCGGGCGTAAATGGAGCGCATGGCTTCCGCCCGGGCGTAGGTGTGATAGCTGAAAACGTCACAGTAGGAATGGACGTCATTGGCTTGCGCCGTATCGAGCCATTCCTGATTATAAACCGCAACGCAGGAGCCTAAGACGGGGTTGTTCATGCCCAGTTTGGACAGTTCCCACGACATCGTTTTGAGTATCGGCGCGTACTGGTCGGCAGGGACGTCGCCGCCAAAGGAGATGTCCGGCTCGTTCCAGACCTCCAAGCCCCCCCAGGTCGGCGACCATTCCGGGTACAGCGTCGACCACAGCGTTGCCATCGCGTTGAAGTTTTCCGGGTACCGGGCGCGTTTGCCCGTCCAGGCGGGCGCGTCGTGAAACATTTCCAGAACTTCGACGTCGTTGGCTTTGCAGAGCTTTCGATAAGAGTCGTAGCCGCGGTATCCGTCCGGCTTGACCGGAACTTTGGGATCGTTCTGAATTTCCGTCCAGCTGAGCCGGTCGCGAATCATGACAATCCCGGAACGCCGGGCGATTTTCACCAACTCTTCCCGCCGGTTCCCGTCTTTGTTGACCAGCCACGACATTGCCGCGTCGATACAGAAAAACGGATCGCGCTTTTGCAGCGTTTGGGCGTCGTGAGTACAAAGCGGCGGCAGCGACGCGATTCCAAAACGCTCGACTTGCTTCTGCCCGTCCTCCGACTTGCCAGTTGTAACAACGAGTTCAAAAAATCCCTGCGGCAGCGTAAATTTCGCGCGTCCGTTTTGAATTGTCCCGCTGGAAACTGGGTTCCCGTCCGTATCGACGATTTCAAAGTCCGAGACCGGAGCAGACGACGCTACGCCGTTGTCGATATATTCGAGTTCAACGACAGCTTTCTGCCCGGGCTGAACGAACAGCTCCGTTGGACGCTTTATCTGCCAGCCGGCAAACGCAGCGTTAGAAACTGTTACAAAGGCAACAAAACAAATCATCAGAAAACAATAACGGATAATTGATCGTGTCATGGCAGGTGGATTAGGCGAGCCGGGGGTTTAACCCCGTGGGCGTGAGCGAAGCGAACGTAACGGCAAACCCTTTTTCTATACGGTTGGCAGTTCAAAGCCTTTGCGCTGGTCGCGGTGGATGACCCCGTTGGCTTTGGGACTGTCGGGCGACGTTTCCGTCTTCGGATCCCATTTGAACGACGTTTTCAGTCTGGCGGCAATTCCGCACAGATGGCACGTTGTCAGCGCGACGGTGTGACTGACCGGATCGCAAAGCGTCATACCGCCTTCTTTAATGCAGCGGAAGAAGTTGGTCATACGGTCTTCAACCGGTTTGCCATGGTACATTGCAATCAAATCCTCTTGAGTAACCTGATTGTGAACCCCGTCTTCAATCGGTTTGCCGACCAGACGCCCGCGATTGACGAAAATGCGTCCTTGAGTTCCTTCAAAGATAATGCCGTTATCGGATCGGCTGGTAACTTCCATGTCAACGCCGGAAGCGAACTTGAATTTTATGTTGAAATCGACGGCGGTATTGTACATGTCAGAGCGTTTCGGATAGCCGTTTTCGTCAAATTCACAGTTGTGAGTTGCGTCCGTTCCGTCGACCCAAATCGGACCGCAGCCGAGTTGATCTTCTTTGAGCGCCCAGTGCGCGATGTCAACGTGATGAGCGCCCCAGTCGGTAAACTTGCCGCCGGAGTATTCATACCACCAGCGGAACCGTTCGTGAGTGCGTTCGGGAATGTATTCGGTATACGGAGCCTGACCGAGCCACTGATTCCAGTCGAAGTACCCCGGGACGGGCTGAACCTGGAATGCGCCGCTTCTGTCCGAACCGTCGATTCCAACAACCACCTTTTTAATATCGCCCAGCAAGCCCTTGCGAATCATCGCAGCCGCCCTTAAAAACAGCGGTCTGTCCGCTCTTTGCTGAGTTCCGACCTGAAACGTTTTGCCGTACTTGGCAACCGCTTTGCGAATCAGCTGACTCTCTACAATGGTAAGCGTCAACGGCTTTTGGCAGAACACGTGCTTGCCAGCCGCCAGGGCGTCAATGGCGATTTTGACATGCCAGTGATCCGGAACGGAAATCC
>JAZRTH010000120.1:0-2706 GCA_045651945.1 Thermoguttaceae bacterium | reverse complement strand
GATGTGGTTCTCCGCGAACAGGACATTACGTCTAACCGCCAGTGGGAGGACGCATGCGTCCCGTGTACGTGGGCTATCGATTTGCATTACCCCACCCAGCACAACACAAAGTACTTCGCCGGCGACGAATTCCGGACGTATTTCGTGCCCGGGAAGAAGCCGCCGCGATACGCTATTCCGTACCGGACGCTGTACAGCCGAAACGTGGATAACCTGTTCATGGCGGGCCGCGACATCAGCGTAACGCACATTGCACTCGGAACTGTCCGGGTTATGCGAACCGGGGGAATGATGGGCGAAGTCGTCGGAATGGCGGCTGCCGTCTGCCGGAAGAACGACTGCAACCCCCGGGCGGTTTATACGGATCATCTGACGGAACTTATCGCGCTGATGACCGCCGGCGTAGGGGACTTCCCGCAATACGCGAACGTGATTCAGACCCCGAAATGGCTCCCGACGGCGGGCGTCAATTACGCTCGGACTGCCAAAGTCAAAGCCTCGTCGGAACATTTCAGCGGTTCGTATCCTGTAACGAAAATCAACGACGGGATCGCCGACGTCAGCAGCAACGATTCCCGCTGGGTCTCTCAACTGGTACGGGGAACCGATCGCGCCCAACCCTGGGTCGAGTTCGCGTGGGACAAGCCGGTAACGATCAACGCCTGCCGCATCGTGTCGGGATATATCGCAGACGCCTCTCCGCTTCCTGGCGACCCGGCGGAGAGCTTCCAGCTTCAGACGTTCCGGAACGGCGCCTGGGTCGACATCCCGAACGCGGGCGTCAAGGACAATAAGACGCTGTGCGACCTCGGCGTTCAGTTTGACGCTGTAACGACAACCCGCCTTCGCCTTCTGATTAACAGCGCTGACGGTACCGCCCGCGTCTGGGAGGTGGAACTGTACAACGTGGGGAAGTGAGCGCTGGGAGCGTTCGTTGGTTTTGCGCGGGTCAGTCCTGACACGGATTTTACGGATTAGACGGATTTTCGCCGATTGGTTAATGGATGTTCCCTTATTAAAGTTTTTTGGAAAGGGGAGTTTGAGGGGAAGAACCTTTTTTTCAAAAAAGGTTTTCCCCTCTTAATAAAACTTGAAAAAACTTTCCCTAAATGGGAGCCAGCTTGCTGGCGACCGAAAGTTTTTTCAAGTAGGCGGACGAAGTCCGCATAGTAAATAACGGACGCGAAGCGTTCAACTAGAACCGCGTTAGCGGTTCAATATTTCTAGCCGTGGGTGAAACCCACGGACAGCGAAAAAGCAAATAAAATATATCGTCAAACACTCTTTTTCTCTTGCCCTCCAACGAGGGCAAGAGAAAAAGATACTGTAACGATCGGGAAGACACAACGTCCCGCTGGTTCGCGGGCGTTTCAGCCGCCGCCGAATCCTCACGCCAAGTTCGCGAAGTCCGCGAAGTAAATAACGGACGCGAAGCGTTCAACTAGAACCGCGTTAGCGATTCAGTATTAGTAGCTGTGGGATTAACCCACGGAAAATGAAGGTTATCAAGATGTTTAGTAAAGAAAGTATAGAACGTTTTGAACAAATGTTTCAAACTGAAAAGTTTGATTTTTGCTATCGAGCTGCAGAAGGTAATAACGTCCTCCACTATGCTGCATCGTCCGGAAATCTAAACCGTGTTCAGTTGTTGGTTGAACATGGCGCTGACGTCAACTTAAACAATTATTATGATGTGTCCGTCCTGCATTTTGCTGCTCAAAGCGGGAATTTAAATCTGGTTCAATGGCTTGTTTCACAGGGGGCGAAGATTAAAGCAAAAGACTGGTTTAGAAGGACTGTCTTGCATTCTGCTATCCGAAGCGGCTGCTTGGAACTGGTTCGATGGCTCGTTTCACAGGGCGCAGACGTCAATTCAAAAGACAATTATCGAGATACGCCCTTACATTTTGCCTCTGATAAAGGCAATTTGGAACTGGTTCAATGGCTTGTTTCACAGGGTGCATCTATTAAAGCCAAAAACAATGGCGATATGACAGTTTTACATTCTGCCGCCGAATCCGGTAATCTGAAACTGGTACAATGGCTTGTTTCACAGGGAATGGATATTAAAGTAAAAAACAATAGAGGAAAGTCTGTTTTACATTCAGCCGCCTATTCCGGCAATTTGGAACTTGTACAATGGCTCGTTTCACAGGGTGCAAACCTCAAACCCAAAGTCCGCTATATCGAAGACGCTATTTTGGATTCAGCCGCCTATTCCGGCAGTCTGGAACTTGTTCAATGGCTCGTTGCACAGGGGGTAAACTTCGAGCCAAAAAACCGTTATAGCGGATGGGATTTGTTAAGATTTGCTGTCATAAGTGGTAATGCAGAACTGGTTCAATGGCTTGTTTCACAGGGTGTTGACATTAATGTTAAAGACGATATTGGAGGAGACACTGTCTTGGATACAGCTGCTCATGAAGGTAATTTGGAACTTGTTCAAACTCTCGTTTCACTTGGCGCCGACGTCAACGCAAAAGACGATACTGGAAAGACGGTCTTGTATTCTGCTGCCGAAAGCGGGAACCTGGAATTGGTTCAATGGCTGATTGATAAAGGGTTGAACGGCAAAGGATGCCGCCTCGTTTCTCTTTCCGAGCTTCCACTCACCGTATTCAACCGCATCGGCAAGAAACAGAAGCATAAGAAGCTGAATGAACGCCTGCGCAAAGAAAAGACCAAGCCCCGCAATGACGATCAAGG
>JAZRTH010000119.1:0-2712 GCA_045651945.1 Thermoguttaceae bacterium | reverse complement strand
CTTTCGGGGCGTCTGCCGCTGGATCCAGAGTTGTTGCAGGAGGCGTCATAGCCGGCAAGTCGCTGTTCGGCTGAGTCGGAGTTGTCGGAGTTTCTGATTTTTGTTCTTTAACGGCGCTGGTTTTACCATTTGACGTTTGAGCTGGAACGACTTCGATTACGTCGATTTCTTCGCCAATAATTTCTCCTGTGGATTTGTCTGCAACGGCTTTGTCAGTCTTACACTTGCCGCATCCAACAAACAATAACGAGGCTGACAGCAATAATGCTGCAGCAAACAGACCTTGTTTCCAATTGATAGTCATAGCAACCTTTCTGTAAAAAAGAGGACTAAAAAATTATACGCATCAATCGCCTTTTCAAGTGAACTGACGTTAAAACGTTTGTAAATCATTTCAAAGCCGATAGATATTGTATAACCGCGGCGGCGTACAAAATCTGATTGCCGTTTGATAAACCTGTTGACCGTCAACAGCGTTTATCGCCGCGCTAAGCATGTTAAATTATAGAAGCAGGGTCAAGTTTGTTGAGACGCAGAATATATAAAATAAAAGATAACGCTTTTGTAACGCATAATATAAATATAGCGTTACTTTTCGTAGACGGCAAAACGGACGTCCCAGACGCCGCTTTGGGCGCATGCTGTCAGAATCGGCTCGACGACTTTATAGGGCGTCTTTTGTGACGCTCTGATATGAATTTCTATCTGTTGTCTGCTGCGTTCGTAGGTCAGCTTCTTTTTGAGCGTTGGAATGTCGACCGGTTCTCCCGCTAAAAGAATGGCATACTCCGTCTCGCCGTCTTCAGGAGGAAGAAGGTTTATAACGATTTTGGTCGTCTTTGTTGTTTCTAGTTGTTCCTGACCGGTTTTCGCCTCTGGCAAATCGAAGACGTACTGCATCTGCGACTGCGCCAGGTGACTGGAAACGAGGAAAAAGATAATCAACTGAAACACAATGTCAATCATTGGCGTCATGTTGAATCCAACGGCAGAACCGCAAGCCGACGGTATTTTCATCTGAACGGGGCGTTATACTATTTTTCTCCCAATGTTTCTTTGAGCTTTTTTTGGTACTGGTCGAAAGAAACCTGTTTGTAACGACCGTAGCGTTCACCCGCCTGACGAATCTGGTTCATGTCGGCGTTGCCCAGTCCTTTAATAATCGTGTGAGTTGTACGGATCGTTTCTTTTCCCTTTGACATTGACAGCGGCTTGTATTTCGGCTGAAGCGTGATATGAATCTCTTCCGGCAGGAGTTTTTTTTGCGCCAAATCGTTGTTGACGATTATTCTTGCCAGCGGCGGCATGCTTTGCGGGGATAGAATCACGTTGAGAATGGCGTATCGATTGGCGAAATCCGCGTACGCTTGCGCCTGACCTTCGTATTGTTCTGGAACGGTTTTAACGCGATACGTCAATTTGGGAGAATCGTAAATCCACTCGTTGGTTTCCGGATCCTGCTTGATTTCAAATTGAGGGTCAAGACAGGTTCTGATGAATTCGTCTTTGATTTTTGGAAGCGCTTCTTTCATCATCCGTTCAAACGACGCCATTTCCGCCACGGTAATAGAGCATTGCGTTTGCGTGGCGGAGCTGATTATCAGAAATCTCTGCATTTCCGGGTCGTAAATAATCGTTTCTTCCGGATTAGTCAGGAAATCGTAAACCCGCCCCTTGTAAAACATGGTAACGGTGGACGACGTCGGCGTTTTATCTTTTTCGAGATAGACCTTATTATTAATGCGGAACGACGTTGGCGCGCTGGAGCCTTGAACGGGATTCCCGGCGCCAGGTTCAATTCCCGGGGACGACGCGATTTGCGCCGAAGAGACGTCAATCAGAAAAACGATACACAGTATTGTTGATAATATGGTTCTCATGGTCGTATTCACTATTCAATATGAACTTGCAATCAGCTTCTAGCTCATAGCTGGCAGCCAGCGGCTATTCCCTATTGCCTACTGCCTACTGTCTATTGCCTAATACCCCCATGCTACTCTATTTTCCCCATTCTGAAAAGACCGGAAATGTCCATTTCAAAGACTTTTTTCAAGAAAAGCGAAAAAATTAAAAAAATCAGCCTGCCCGCCCTTGACATTTTATTTGTTTTGCGTATACTATAGACACTTTGATTCAACAAGACGTCAAAGTCATTCCAATCGGGGGATTAGCTCAGTTGGGAGAGCGACTGGCTGGCAGCCAGTAGGTCAGCGGTTCGAACCCGCTATCCTCCACTTAAAAACCTCTTACGAATTTTCGCAAGAGGTTTTTTTGTTTGCTATTCAAAATTTTCTTTGCAATTGCTTACAGCGTCAGGGCTTTTTCGATTCGGGCGAGGGTCGATTCTTTGCCGAGGATTTCCAGGGCTTCGAACATGCCGATTCCGACGCTCTTGCCGGTTGTGGCGACGCGCAGGGCGTGAATGATCTCGCCGATTCCGATTCCGTTGGATTCCAGCCAGACTTTCATCGCCTCTTCCAGCGGCGCGGCTTCCCAGACTTCCGCCGGGGCGAGAACGTCGTCCGCGAATTTTTTCAGCAGAGCTTGCGCGCCCTCTTTCTTCAGGCGTTTGTCGACGTCTTTCTGAACGTACGGCAGGGCGTCGTCCGCCAGGAAGAACTCTTCAAAGTTGAGGATGTCCGCCGCCATTTTGATGCGTTCGCTGGCGCCGGCAACGACTTTGGCGACTTTCGCTTTGCCCGCTTCGTCATT
>JAZRTH010000118.1:0-2190 GCA_045651945.1 Thermoguttaceae bacterium | reverse complement strand
CCGGGAAGGTATTCGGCTTCGTCGAATTGGTATGTACACTTCTCTACTTTTCGTTCGCCTTCGGCGGCGGCGAGGCGCCGCACTCCGAAATTTTTGTTCGCCTAACGGCGAACTGCGTAATTCCGCTCCCGTTGGTCGCTCCATTACCGCCTTCCATTAATTCCGATATTCATCGATCCCGAACGGAATTCGGTCATTGACAAAAACGTTCGCGAGAATCCCAGCGACTGGAAGTATTCAACGATTGGTTCTCGCGTTGAGTCTTGAGCGAGTTTGGCAATCCATGCCGCCGTCGATTCAATTACGGCAACGTCGTTGGGAAACAGACGCACTCTCAGGGGCGACACTCCCAGTTCTGCCAGATAGCTTTCTGCTTTGTCAATTTGGCGAAGACGCGCCTCCGTAATCTCCACGCCGTAGGCGATTCGACTGCTCAGGCACGGCGACGACAGTCGGTCGGCAACGGACAACCCCCAGAATCGCGCCAGTTCCCTAATCTCTGATTTTGTCAAACCGACTTCTGCTAAAGGACTTACGACGTTTAGCTCTTGAACCGCCTGCGCTCCGGGACGATAATCCAGGGCGTCGTCCGCGTTGCTCCCTTCAACCAAAGCGGAGACGTTTTTCTCCTTTGCGAAGTCAAGCAGACGCTGTAAAATAATTTTTTTGCAAAAATAGCATCGATTTTTCGGATTTTTCCTATAATCAGGGTTAGTCAATTCGTCTGTATGTACGAAATGTAAATCGATACCAATTTCTCGCGCCAGATTGGCGATGCGTTCCGGTTCCCGTTGAGGCATAGACGGCGACACGGCGCATACCGCCATCGATTTCCCCCCTTTCGCTTCGACTGCAGCGCGAGCCAGTACGGAGCTGTCCACCCCGCCAGAAAACGCGACAAGTACAGAATCTAAAGTCGCCAGGTTTGTCAGAAGTATCTGAAGTTTATGATTTAATTCGGCGTTTAAGACGTCTGGATTGGGCATTTAGGTAACTTTATAAAAATTTTTAGGAAAAAAATATCGAAATGGGGTAACATTTTCGGTTACTTCAACGTAAAACATTTCGTATATTGTTATAATATGGATTTTAACAGTTCTCCAGAGCTGTTTCGAGTTAAGCCGCATAAATGAAGCTAGACGCTTTGAGCTTCCGCCGTTAAATAATGCCTTAACTGAAACGGGCTTTATTGGAGAGCTTTTATTAATATCATAAATACGTTTATTGTCAAAGGGGCGTACAGACGTTACCCCCTTTTCCTTCCCCCCCAACAAAGGATTTGCTAATGATTACAGTAGGAATTGACCTCGGAACGACGAACTCTGCGATCGCGTACATGACCGAGGACGGCCCGAAACTCATTCCCAACAGCTTGGGAAAGACGCTCACGCCGTCTGCCGTTGGTCTTGACAGCGATGGCACGATTATCGTCGGCGAAGCGGCCAAAGATTACATGGTTGTTCATCCTGATTTGGGAGCGACCGCATTCAAACGACTCATGGGTACGAGCGAATGCGTAACACTTGGCGATCAGGATTTTTGGCCGGTGCAGTTGTCTGCAATGGTTCTTCGCTCGCTTAAAAACGATGCTGAGCGCCATTTTGGCCATTCAGATTTTCAGGCGGTTATTACTGTGCCTGCATATTTTAACGACGCTCAGCGTCAGGCGACGATTCATGCCGCCAAGATCGCGGAGCTGCCGGTTGTTCGACTCCTCAACGAGCCGACGGCGGCGTCCATGGCATACGGATTTCACGAGTCGGAAGACGCGAAGAACCTGCTTATTGTCGACCTGGGCGGCGGAACGTTTGACGTCTCGGCGGTCGAATTGTTCGACGGCGTCGTTGACGTCAAGGCGTCGTACGGCGACAGCTTTCTCGGCGGAGAAGACTTCACTCACGTCATGGTTTCTGAAATTCTCAAAAGCCGGAACTTGCGTTTTGAGGAAACGGAGTTCAAGCATCCGTTGATGGTTTCCCGCCTGAAATACGAATGTGAAAAGGCGAAAATTGCCATCTCGACCCAGGATAATTGCGTCGTCAGAATTCCTCGGGAGGACGGCTCGTTTGATAAAGAAACGACGTCTGCGAACTCGTTTACCGTTTGGAGAGAGCAGTTTGAGATGTGGTCAAACGAGCTGTTGCAGCGGCTTAAAACCCCGATCAATCGCGTGCTGGCGGATTCCTCCTG
>JAZRTH010000117.1:0-4894 GCA_045651945.1 Thermoguttaceae bacterium | reverse complement strand
AAACGAAAGTCAAAGAGGGCGAAGATACAATCGTTCTCAATGCAGATCATATCGTTTTGACCAACGGGCAAAAAATGGAACTGCCGAAGTACTATCTGCCCTTTGAATTCACGCTGTACTGCAACAACTCGTCGTCAATCGCTCTGCAGATTTGCGAACTGATGATGCAGTGCCTTAAATCCATCGGCGTAGCGTGCAACGTTCGACCGGTGGAATTTACGACCTTGATGCAAAAAGAACAGTGTCACGAATTTGAAGCTGCATTGGGCGGCTGGGGCGCCGGCACCGACCCGGACACGTCCGAAAACATCTGGAAAACAGGAAAGGACAGAAATTACGGCTACTATTCCAACGCTGAAGTTGACGAGCTGTTCTTCAAAGGAAAACGGGAAACCGACCGCGCCAAACGAATGGAGATTTACGGTCGAATTCACAACATCATTTACGACGAACAGCCATATACATTTTTATACTGCCGCAACGCGTTCTACGCTGTCAGCAAGCGAATTCGCGGCTACGGCTTTTATCCCCGCGGGTTAATCGAAGGCAACATTTGGGTTCCGAAAAAGAATGAGACTCAGGTTGAATGAAAGGCGGTAACGAAACGACCAACGGGAGTGTAGTTACGCAGTTCGCCGAAGGCGAACCAAAGAAACTCCCCCATCGTTATGTTCGCCTGTCGGCGAATGCGTAATTTCGTTCGCTAACGCTCACTTCATTACCGCCTTTCATTCCACTCGTAACTCGCACTCGCAACTACTCCCTATGTTTCAATATTTCCTCAAACGACTTGTTCTGGCGTGTATAACGCTGTTTTTCATTACGTTTATTGTTTACGGTCTGGTTCGCGCCATGCCAGGGTCGCCGGTTATGCTCGAAGAAGGCTTTGACCCGAACCGCAGCATGTCGGAAGCCGACCGGAAAGAACGCGAGAAGTACTTCGCGCTCGACAAGCCGTGGTACGTCGGATACTTTATCTGGGCGGGACGGCTGTCCCCCGTCGCGCTGCAGGTTCAGGAGAAAGCCCCGTTTATTCGCTGGCCGATTATTCGATTCAAATCCATGGACCTGGGCATGTCGTCTCGAGAAAAAACGCCGGTTCTGAACAGCATTGCTCAACGACTCGGTCCGACGATGCAGCTGTCGATCGTGTCGCTGCTGATAACGTACATGCTGTCCATTCCGATTGGGCTGTACTCGTCCGTTCATCGCGGACAGAAGCGGGAACGCATTTTGAGCCTTTTCCTGTACGGCTTGTACTCCTTCCCGTCGTTCGTCGCGGCGTTGCTGCTGTTGCTGGTGTTTTATCAGAACATGCCCTGGGACTGGCTCAAGCTGGAACCGGGCTTGCACAGCGCCAACTACGAGAGCTTGTCGTTTTTCGGCAAGCTGGGCGACAACTTGCGACACATGTTCTTGCCGACGCTGTGCTATTCGTACGGGTCGCTGGCGTATTTGAGCCGGTTTATCAAGTCGAACATGGAAGAAGTCGTTCGTCAGGACTACATCCGCACCGCCCGCGCCAAAGGCGTCAGCCCGCGTAACGTTACGCTTCATCACGCGTTCAGAAACACGCTCATTCCGTTTGTTACCCTGCTGGGCATGTCCCTGCCGGGCTTGGTGGGCGGCTCCGTTATTCTGGAAAACATTTTCCGCTGGCCGGGCATCGGTCAGCTGTTCCTCGACGCTATCACCTGGCGAGACCACTTCCTGATCATGGGCCTGGTTTTGATGTTCTCGACGCTTACCCTGCTGGGTCAGCTTCTGGCGGACATGCTTTACAGCGTCGTCGACCCGCGAGTTATCGTCAAATAAAATGGCGAGCCACGGGTGTAAACCCGTGGGTGTGAGGCGTAGCGGCGTATCGCCGCCCCGTCTTGCATATTTTTGAAAATATGTTATTATAACGATAACACAAACGCCCGGGTGGCGGAATGGCAGACGCTGGGGATTTAAAATCCCCTGACCGCTAAGGTCGTGAGGGTTCGACCCCCTCTCCGGGTATTTGATACGCCCTGCAAGAGATTGCAGGGCGTTGTTGTTTCTTGACGTAACCGCTTTGTAGATAAATATATAAATAAAACAAGCCCTGACAGACAATCTGCCAGAGCTTGTTTGTTTCCTTCCAACACCACATTGAAAGGTAACCCTCTACAGGAAAGAAGAAAAACACCATGACAGGCGATTTTTTTCGCCTCTGATATAATAAACGAAATTTGATCCGGGAACGTTACAGGAAATTTCTAAAAAAAGTATTTTTTAACACGAAATACACGAAATAAGCGAAACAAACGAAAGAGTTTAAAATATTTTTTAAATTTTCGTGATTTTCGTCAATTTTGTGTTTTTCGTATTTAAAAAATCGTCTATGAGTTGCGAGTAGCGAGTTATGAGCTGCGAGAGGAATATAAGCGACCAACGGGAGCGGTTATAATACGACTCGCGCGGGCGCTGGTCCGCACGGGCAGAAGGACGAGGTTATGTCTCCGAAAAAGCCGGGTTTAAAGATACCCACTTCAAATTGGGAACCGACCCTGTCGGGCGCGGATTGGCTCCCCCGCCATCGGGGGCGCAAAAAGATAACAAATTTTACGCAATTGTGCATTGACATCTATTTTGCTCTCGAGTAGAATGGAAGTACTATCGTGAGAGAATTTGTTATTCCACCTTATATTTTACAAGGAGAAATCCGCTATGAAAAAGACTTTATTCCTTTTGGCTTTCGCGGCTGTCGCGGCGCTGGCAACCTTGTCGGGCGCTGAAACGGTCGTGGACGTTACGGTCAATCCCGACAAACCGCTGAGCAGAATCGACAACAAAATCTACGGGCATTTTCTGGAACACATCTACAATTCCTGCAACGGCGGGCTGTGGGGCGAACTGGTCTGGAACCGCTCGTTTGAAGCAGGGGCAGGAGCTAACTGGCAGTACAACAAGGGAACGTTTTCCTTTGACGATGCCGGCAATCCCCGCGCTCTGTTTGGGTTCCAGGATTGGACGGACTACGAACTGACCTGCGATGCCAAAAAGACCGGCGGCGCTGAAGGGTTTATGATTCTCTATCGCGTTACCGACAAGAATTACTTTTGGGTCAATATTGGCGGCTGGGCTAACGTCCGCAGCGCGTTGGAGTTCGGCACGATTGACGGTAATAAAGACGGTCGCCGCGGCGCTCGAGCGACGTTTGCTCCGTTTACGAAAATCGAGACAGGCAAGACTTATAAAATCCGTCTGGTCGTCAAGGGCGAAACCGCCAAACTCTACATGGACGATCAGCTGTATATGGAATCCAATTCTGACAATGGCGTTACTCACGGCTGCGCTGGTTTGGCGACGTGGGACACCTCGGCGGAATACTCCAACGTTATGGTCAAGACTCTCGACGGAACCGTTCTTTACGACGGAAACAAACAGGCTCCCCAAAACGTCAAAGCGTCTCAAATCCGGTTCTGGAACGTTGACGGAAACGTTGGTCTTGTAAAAGGCGATGCTAGAAACTCCGATAAATTCGTCCGTGTTGACGGCGCGGGATCTATGGAACAGGAAAACTTCTGCTTTAATAAGGACGAGGTTTATCAGTTCTCGTTCTGGGCGAGAGGCAAAGGCGAAGTCAGCTTCCAGGGCAAACAGTTTGACGTCGACTCTGACCAGTGGACGAAATTTGCCGGCGAGTTTACGGTTGACGAATCGACTGATAACGCGACGCTGAAAATTGAATTCAAAGCCGAGGACGGAAAGAGCGTTGACTTTGATCAGGCGTCGATCATGCCCAAGTCGTGGGCGGAAAACTACAGCGGTTTTCGTCCTGACCTGCTCAAGGCGATTAAAGACCTCAAACCGGCGGTGATTCGTTGGCCGGGCGGCTGCTATGCGTCCATGTACAGATGGAAGTCCGGCATCGGTCCGCAGGACGACCGCCGCGTCTATCCCAAGGAGATGTGGAACGACATTGACGTCAACTCGTTTGGCATTGACGAATTCGTTCAGATGTGCCGTCTGGTTGGCGCGGAGCCGATTATGGTCGTCGACCTGGGAACGAAACAGTGGACTAGCCGCGTTCCCGGCGCTGACGAAGTCGACTGGATGACCGAGGCGGTAGAATGGGTCGAATACTGCAACGGCCCGGCGACCTCAAAATGGGGAGCCGTCCGCGCCAAAAACGGGCATCCGGAACCCTACGGAATCAAGTATTTTGAACTGGACAACGAAGTCCACTGGCAGTCAACGCCGTCGGACGTTTACGTCAAGATGATTAAGGAAGTCGTCCCGCGCATGAAGGCGATTGACCCGAACATCAAGATTATCGCCTGCGGTTCGTGGGCGGGACCGCGCGACGAGTGGGATCGAGCCATTCTCAACGGCGCGGGCAAGTACATCGACTTCCTGTCGACGCACCGTTACGACAATCCCAACGGATACATGAGAAATCCGTACGAGAATCAGCGGTTCTTTGAATCTCGTAAAAAAATGATTGCTGAGTGCCCCAATCCCACTATTCGGATGTTCGATTCTGAATGGAACGCGCAGTCGACCGACTGGCGCACAGGCTTGCACGCCGGCGGCATTCTCAACTGCTTTGAGAACGTCAGCGACACGCTGGAAATCGCCGCTCCGGCTCTGTTCCTGCGTCACAAATCCGCAACCGGCTGGGACAACGCCTTTGTCAACTTCGATCAGGCTGGCTGGTTCCCCGCTCCGAACTACGTTGTCATGAAACTGTGGCACGATAACTTCATACCCAACCGCGTTGAATGGACGTCTGAATCTCCCGATCTGACCGGCGCCATGCCGATTATCAACGTCCAGGCGTCTGTTTCCGATACCGGCAGAACGGTTGTCTTCAAAGCGGTCAACAACAAAGAGGAAGACGTTACTCTCAAGCTGACGATTACGG